>JAGQQP010000409.1 GCA_020426085.1 Planctomycetaceae bacterium
TGCTCGGCTTTGATCCTAAGATGGGATACCAGGCGCTGATGTCCAGGTTCCTGCAGGCGCGGCGGGCCGTGGAAGCAGGAGCCCGGATGGTGACCTGCAGTTTCGCTGATTTCGATTACCACAGCGATAACTTTGGCAGAGGCCGCAAAGTGATTCCGTTACTGGACCAGGGCGTAGCGGCGCTGGTCGAAGATCTGCATGAACGCGGCCTCGATCAGGATGTGACGGTCATCGTGTGGGGCGAGTTTGGTCGTACTCCCAAGATCAATGAGAAAGCAGGCCGCGATCATTGGTCGCGCGTGCATGCGGGCCTGCTGGCGGGCGGGGGAATGCAAGCCGGGCAGGTGATTGGTTCAACAGATAAATGGGCCGATGCAGCGGTCGACCGTCCCGTACATATGCAGGAAGTCTTCGCCACGCTGTATCACAACCTGGGCATCGATGCCGCCACGACAACCATCCCGGACAACAACGGCCGACCGCAATATCTGCTGGAACGCCAGGCACCGATTCGGGAACTGATCTGACGGCGGTTTGGGTTCACTGCTTGAGGTAACACAAGAGACCTGCCCCTTTAAATCTCTCCTATATTGATTGGGAGACAACCGGGGCTAAGGCCCTGCGGCTAATTTTGTGATAGCGTAATGACCGGTTAACTGGTCAGTCCTGAAGTACCATTCCACACAAAATATCCCACTGCTGCCACGTTCAGGAATACGGTCAGCCAGAACACAAGCAGGAATTTCTGCTTGCTGGATTTATGTCGCAGCAGGCGTTGTGCGGCCAGTGCGCCGGGCCAGCCTCCCACCAGTGCCAGGACGTGTAAGTTCGATTCTGCTGTCCGCCACTTTCCCCGTTGTGCTGCGGATTTATCCCAGGCGTAGGCGATGAAGGTCACACAGCTCAAGACGAAATATCCCGCCAGCACCAGCCAGGGGATGCGGTGGAAATAGACAGAGACCAGTAAAAAAACGACAAACAGTACGGTAAATGAAACCGCGGGCGCGATGCGCAGACGTTTGCCCACGGTTTGATCTGAAAAACGGACGTTCTCCGCCCTGACTTTCCCGTTCTCTTCGTGGGCCGTTTCGTACGAAACAGGATCGCCTGTTTGCGGCCGCCGAGTAGTACGAGTGAAAGCACTGATGTGCACAAAGACCGAACTGCCGTCGTCTTGAGATGAAATAAAGCCAAAGCCTTTTTCATCATCCCAGTCCCTGATTTTACCCTGTAAACGCATTTTAATTACTTTTTCATGATGTTGGCGGATAAGCGTTTAAGGCTCATTAACCTGACACCTTTTATTATTCGTTAGCAGGGAGCGACTCTCCCCAGACAGCTTTGTGTTCCAGATCCGAGAGCGGATCCGTTTCGAACAACCGTTTTGTATGCGGGAGAACGTCCGCCTGGAGACACCAGTACTGACCTCGAATCACATAGGTTCCAGCAACGCCCTCGGGGAAGCCACGGTGCTGAATTTTCCCCACACGCGATTCCAGTTCTTTGATCCGTTTCCTTTCCTGGTCGAAATTGTGATAGTCCAGGATGCCAACCACCTTCACCGTTCGTCCGACCACATCATCGGGCCAGATGTAGCCCTCCTTCGACCAGATCTCCACGCCGTTGACCCGGGTTGAAGCTTTGGACGATTGTGCCGTCCCTACGAGACTGACCGGCTTCCCCCTATATTTCGCCAGTTCATCGTTCCATTCCATCTGAGAAAGATCAATGGGTGTCTCCGGAGGCGAGTCGGGTTTTTCATCTGCACCGGCACCTTTCTCTTTCTGCTCCGTTCTGCAACCATTCAATCCCAATATCAGACTGAGAAATAAAATTCTGGCGACAGACGGATTACAGGATTCCAGTAGTTTCATAAGCACTGTTTCTTACTCTGATCAATGACAGAATCTTAAAGTTGCAGGAAACCTCATCGACTTCAGGGTTAATAAAAGGGATTTATAAAGTGAGCAGATTAAGGTTTGCCGATCGTTTTGGCAGTTTGATAACGATCCGGTAGTGCTTTGACCTGTTCTGAAATCGTTGCATTGGGCATTTGCGCTGTCGTTGCCGGTGCGGAGTTTCGAACGGGCGTCTCAGCATTCTTGCGACGATCAATCACCCGGGCACCAGGGCAGTAATCAAGGTCATTGAGACTGAACGTTGTTTTGTTTGTTCCCGGCACTAACGACTTCAGGTGCAGGATGTAGGTGTCGAACCTGTCTACCGTCCCGTAGCAGTAGTCTGTCAATTCCAGGGTCAGAGGGCGAACAACCCCTTTTTCGCGCGTGTATTCGTATCTATATCGCTTTACGATCCGATCGTCTTTGACAAATAATTCTGCATTGACCACCCGGTTGTCCCAGCGGGGGTCAAGCAGAAATTTCCAGTGACAATCATCATACCTGACGAAAACACATTCGAGGCCATTCACCAGGCCACCATAGGAAACTTCAGCCCCCAGCTTTTTATAACCCTGCATTGGATCATGGCGTACCCATTCTGGAATGAGATGTTGTCGCAAATCGATTCTTGAGCGGGCGGAAATTCCATAGCCGCTGACATTATCATCCCGAATATCAACTTCGCAGCCGACCGGCTTGATACGGTCAGAAAACCGGACCACTCCCACAGTCGTTCCGTCCGCCACAAGTTGAACTTGAGGAAACATGATGGTGTCCCGGGGTTGCATTTGGACGGGATTCAGTTCCATCCAGACAGCAGTGTTTTTCAGCTCAAAGTTGATCTGATCCTCAATATACCTGTTACCGCCTGAAATCGTCGTTTGCGTGGTTCCAGTCCCGGTTGCCGTCTGAAAGCGTGCATAATCCGCAGCATGAGCTTTTACTGCAGAGAGGAGAAGCGCGACGGGATCCGTGTCTGAGTCAGTGTTCTCCGCCGCTGCTGAAGAACAAAGTAAACCCGATGTGAAAACGAAAATGATCATCCATGCTGAAAGACGACTGGACTGGTCGAAAGGGTCTCGCAAATACATGTCAACTCCTTTGAACGAGAGGATCACGATATGAATTAGAAAAATGTGTCAGGAATTTTTTCTGCTCAAGATTCATTAAAAAAGGCTGTTCCCTTTTGTTCCCGCGTAGGCACAATCAAGTATTTACTCAAGATGTACTCTCTTCTCCAATTGTAAGGATTCACCAGCTGGACGAAATCGGTTCTCTACGAAGTCCATGTTTTCCATTTTAAACTCATAAATAATCGGCTCACCGAAAAGTGGCCTATCGATAGACCGATTTATAATATACGCATCACTCCAATATAGCTTACTGAAAAATTCAACCATAGTTGATTGAAAATCATCAATGGAAAGCCTTGTATAGACTTTTATAACACCGATCATCTGAGCAGAGCGAATGTCTTCTTGATCATCTGAAAATCGAAATTCGCGAGATGTCCAAAACCCCGTGTCATTCGTTGCCGATATGACCTGTTTATTAAGATCAATGCATTTCTGTACCAATGACTTTTCATTGATACTTGTACCGATTCTCAAGTAGCCAAATACATCTGCTGACTGCCCCATCCAATCATTTCTCCCTGGAGGTTAGAGAAGGTGTCAGGAAACGAGTTCTATTTCTTTCCAATCATCAGGTCTCGAAATAAAAAGGAGCAGGTCTTAATAAAGGAGTCCAGACCCCTTTATTTAAATATATTTCCACTTGATTCTCTACTTTGCTCTGTCCGCTTTCGAAATCGCACTTTCGTAGATTCGACGAAGTAGTCCTTCTTCTTTACTCCCTCCTTGTGAAAGACGATGGGCATACTGGCAAAGTACATAGTCTATGTCCACGCTATAAAATTTGTTTTTAACATTGAAGCCAGTTATCACTGGACGGTGATACGAAAGGTCGTTTTTGTTTGCTATGTAAAAAGTCCATTGAAGAGAAGATTCATTTCGAATCAACATTTCTGAAATGAAGATTGCGATGTCGTTACATAGTGAAAATACACGTGGTGTAGGAACATCTCTTACACCGTCTTTATGAATTTCAGCTACGAGCAGATCATGAAGTTGTTCGATGGCATTGAATTCATCATCAAGCGAGAACCCAAGTTCATGCGCATACCGCTTCAGAACTTCAACTCGCTCGTCTTTCTGCGCAATAAACCAGTTGTATGCAGCCTTAGCATCTTTACGTGGCATTTCGTGAAGTGGTCTATCTACTTTCGGATCAAATATAACGTAAGCATTGCTCATGGGACTATCCTAATTCCGGGATTTAAAAGGTGTCAGGAACCATATAGTTAAGGTTCCTGACACCTTTTTCTGTCCACCTTTAACTTCTTTCAATCCAACCCGTAGCAGAAGCATTCGAGGATTCACCTAGAAACAACCGGGATTCCATCGTGTAGTTCAGGCACCACCTGCCGTCTACTGGCAGTAAGTAGCCATGTTGTGGCTGTTCAAGGATGATAGGAAAGCAGTCTAAGAAGACTTTGACGGTCATCTTTATGGCAATTTCAGTCCCATCGCCGACAAATATAACAACATCATCTTGTAATACTCCAAGTCCCTTAAGCCAAAAGGAGAGTGTGTCACGAAAGTTTACAAGCCGT
>JAGQQP010000040.1 GCA_020426085.1 Planctomycetaceae bacterium
AACCGCTGGGACATGTGAAACAGAAGGACGGCAGTTTCAAATCGTATCTGGCAGGACCGAATGCGGATAACTCACCGATCCTGGGGCCTGCGGGCATTGCTCACCTGTCGATTCTGGATTTTGCGACCTGGGCCGGCTGGAACGCCGGTAACGGGACACGGGCCCCTTGTAATATCGTGTCGCAGCAGATGCTGGAAAAGATTCATCAACCTGTCTTTACCGTGAAAGGTGAGAACCGTCCGGGAACGCCGCCTGCAGGTCAGTATGCTCATGGCTGGGGCTGGGTGACCGTGGACTGGGCACCGTATCCCCTGCTCTATCATGGCGGATCGAATGGAAAGAATCTGGCACAGGTCTGGATTGATAAGCAGAAAGACATCGCAATTGTCCTCATGACGAATATCAGCAATCCGAAAGCGGATGACACTCTGCGGAAAATTGCCAGCGAATTATACCAGGACGCCACAACCGGCTATTAAACACAACCAGGGATTCAGATTTGGGATCTGAATTGGACTCCGCTCTCTCAATTGTTGTTGAGGGAGCGGAGTCGTGCTATAAATGGGAGAAGTTTTGCGAAGTCCTCAGGCTGATCTTCTTTCAAGGCTTCCTGTCCATGTTCAACCCGATGTATGGCGAATTTGCTGCAGAGTACGCGGCAGCGATTCGCGACAACAGCTATAACGCGCACTACGAACGCCCTTCTCTGCGTGCACTGCTGCCTGATCTGCAGGGAAAAAAGGTGATTGATCTGGGCTGCGGTCCTGGTGAGTATGCTGCGTATCTCGTGTCGCTGGGGGCAACGGTCACCGCGGTCGACGCTTCAGCTGAGATGATCTCGCTGGTACAGCAGAAACTGGGAAACAACGTACACGCCTATCAGCAGGATCTCACATTTGGTGTGCCTGACGAAGCCGACCGGTCTTTCGATCTGGCGGTTTCCCCGTTGATGATTCATTACCTGGAAGATCCGACGCCTTTATTCCGCGAGGTAAAACGGATTCTTAAACCGGAGGGGCAGTTTGTATTTTCGACGCATCATCCGTTTATGGATTATGAGTTCTCTCCTAGCGGCAATTATTTTCTGACTGAGAAAATCGTAGATGAATGGAATACCCTGGGAAGGCCGACGCGGGTGGAGTATTTTCGCAGGCCGCTTTCGGCGTTGATGAAATCACTGTTCGATGCGGGACTGTGTATGGTCGAGATGAGTGAAGGCAAACCCGACGAACAGATGCAGCAGAGTGATCCGGAAAGCTATCAGAGATTGTCAACCGCACCGGGTTTTCTGTTTTTGAAGTGCCGCGTGATGTAGATCAGGTTGATTCATCAGTACCCGAATGATTGAGCCGCGAGATGGAATTAAGTTTTGAACAGACTGTTCCCGCTGATCGCGAGACGCTGTTCCGGTTTCACGAAGACCCGGATCATCTGGGACTGTTACTGTCGGAGTGGCCTGGCTTTCGAGTGTTGCGGCATGCGGGGAATATTCAACCCGGGGCCGAGACCTGGGTCGAGCAGATGATCGCAGGTTGTCTGCCCGTCGTGATGGGTTTTCGGCATGACCTCTATGAGCCTGATCATCGTTTTGGCGAGACAATGTTTCATGGCCCGTTTTCCCGTTTCTCACACATTCACGAGTTTGAAGAAACATCAGCCGGGACCATTGTGCGGGATATGCTGAATGTGGAGATGGCGTGGCAGTTTGGCGGTTCGCTGATGACGCGGACCTTACTCGTCAGAGATTTGAATGCGGCGTTTGCGTTTCGACATCAGTCTTTACAACGGCTGGTGGAAAGTGACGTTGTGAGCCGGTTTGTGAATGAATCTGAATGAAAGTGAACGTTCATGGAAGTGGCTACCTGGATTCTGTTTGTGCTGGGCTGTCTGGGCGCGACGGATATTGCGCTGTATCACAGTTTTTCGCATGGGATTCGCAGTCACCCCGATGCGCGGGGCGAACTGGTGGTGCACAGTCTGCGCGGACCGACGTATGCGGCGCTGTTTCTGGTGATTCCGAATCTGAAACTGCAGGGATTCTATTTCTGGTGTCTCGTGGCACTGTTTGCCTTTGATGTGCTGATCTCCATTGTCGATTTTGCGCTGGAGCGGGAGAGCCGCCGGTTGCTGGGAGGCCTGCCCAGTGGTGAGTACGTGCTGCATATCATTATTGCGATGCTGTTTGGCGGATTGGTAACCGCGGTTTGCCTGGAAGCGGGAGCGTGGCGGAATGAGCCGACACGGATTATTTATGCGCCTGCGGCCGTTCCGGATGTGCTGCGACTGGTGATGGCAGTGATGGCGCTGCTGGTCCTGATTTCCGGGATTCAGGATGCGATGGCGGCGCGGAAACTGTATGCTGTACAGTTACGGGGAGATCACAGTAAGAAGTAATGGTTTTCTGAGTGTTGCAGGGAGATAGAAGAGGATGGTCGAGGCTCAACGAGATTGCTCACTTGGGGAAGGTGTTTACTTTTCCCCGGAAGATTACATCGGCTTTCGACGGCGGCTGGTGATTTGGCTGGTCGACCTAATCGTGGTCTGCATGCTTCTGGTACTGATCAAAATCGTCTCAGCTGGCCTGACGAATAAGCAGGATATGACCTCTGATTTTGTCTGGCAGTTCTGTGCCTGGGCATATCTGACTGTTTTGCGTTCCTCACGTGTGCGGACGGTCGGCTATTGGGTTACCGGTGCCCGCATTGTGAATTTACAGGGAACTCGACCTTCTGTGTTTCGCATGACGTACCGCCTGATGCTCAATTTGTACTCGCCATTTAATATTTTATATGACCTGCTCTGGGTTGGCGTGGATCAGGATCATCAGTCGCTGACGGATCGATTTGCCGGTACGTGTGTGGTCAGAAAGAATTCGCAGCCTGTGGGTCGATCAGAAATTCATCTGGCCTATTATACGGCCCTCTCCGTTCTCTATTTCTACCCGTGTGTCATTCCTCCGAGGGAGACTGTCAAATTGAATGAACCAGAGGCCGTCTGTGAAACATGACTGCTGATCCTGTAATTCGATGCCTTTAATTCTAACGTGGTTGGAATCATAAAGAGAGGTGTTTCAGTACGATGACGGAAATTGATCCCATGGACGAACCCGATTTTTCGATTGACCGACCGGAATTCAATCCGCTTTCCGTGACGGTCATAGTGCCATTCGCGCTGATCATATTGATGCTGACGTATGCGGCTTACGTGGTCTATGATCTCAAACAGCAGGCTGTTCCTGAGCCGAGCGAAAATATTAAAGCCTTTGATCGAAAGCCGAGCGAAAATATTAAAGGGGTTAATCGAAAGCCAAGCGAACTGTTTAATGCCATTGATCGCATGGCATTCGGACTGTTTCTGTTGAGTGAAGTGGGACAGATCTTTCTCTGTGGATATAGCGGTCTGCAGTTGAATCGGTTTCTGTATGAGTCGCCTGTCATGGAAAATGATGAAATTCTGGAAAGATTAAAGCCGCTGGTGCGAACAAACATGTACTTTGTGCCGGTAGGCCTGCTGTTTATCGGGGTGGCACTGGGGACAGGATTGTTTTGTCTCTATTGGCATGATCTGCTGGAAATAGGAGTGGTGGTGGGCCTCTGGATTCTGTCCACGGGGGTTGCTATTCGCTGCAGCGCGATCGAAAATAGAGTCCGTGATATGGAATGTCCTGATCCGGGATTGAAAACAGAATATGCTGCTGTCTGTCACAGTTGGTTACAGCGTATGTTTCCTGACTTTTAACCCCTTGAATCTTCAAGAGAATCAAAATGGCTCCTGAAACAATTGGTTTGATCGGCGGTGTAGGGGGCACGATAATCGGTGTGCTGGGAGGAGTTGTTGGTACCTGGTGCAGTATTCAAAATACGAATGGTCCTGCCGAAAAAGCGTTTATGATCCGGATCGCGATCGTGATGTGGATGCTGATTTCGCTGTTCATTCTGATGATGTTTGTGTTGCCTCAGCCCTGGAATCAGTTGATTTGGATTCCGTATGCCTTTTGCCTGACGTGGTCAATTCGACAATGTAACAGGAAGCAACAGGCAATTCGGGAAGCAGAAGCCAACAGGCAAAGTACTTAGGAAGTAAAGAGCGGATGGAACAGATCACGACGATACTGGTATTGCTTGTGGAAAGTGTCGCACTGATTGTGGTACTGACCTGGCCTGCGGTGAAAGGAAAAGGATGGCTGGTGGGGGCACTGCTGGCTGAGTTGAGCTCGGGCCTCTGTGCACTGGTGCTGCACATGTCGATGTCACCGTCGGGGGAGATGATCATGGGGGTAGAAGAGTATCACCAGTACCTCCAGTTTGCCTTCTTTCTGTTTGGACTGGAATTACTGGGCAAGGTGTTGTTTGTGGTCGCGGTTTTTCAGTTACGGAGTACTTTGCTGCAACTCCTGAGAACCGTAGCCACTCAGAAAGACTGACAGGGAAAACACATGCAGGGACCCATGGAATTCTTTGTGCTGGCGGGACTGGTTCTGGTAGTCATGCTGACGCCCTGTATGATGGTGATGTTTATTAAGGATCTGTTGAGCCACAAAAACAGAACCAGATCAGGATCCGGCGGTGGTGGAATCATTGGTGCGATGATGGTAATGGACCGGATCGTGAATCCCGCGGCTCAGCACGTGCAGGAAGCGAAAGAAGTCGAACAGGAAGAAGAAGGCATCGGCGGCGAATAAGACTGAGATTGCATAGAATCATGTTGGATTGGTGAGTGATATGACAGGTGAAGAGGTCGAAGCATCCATTATCGCGTATCTCCGTGATCAATATCCTGAAGGGCCGCGCTGGCAGGATCCACAGTTTCATTGCCTGGAGGGAGAACCGCTCATACTGAAAATGATTCCAGCCTTCGAACGAATTGAATATAATCTGGATAACGGCGGCTGGGCGCAACTGCTCTGGAATTGCTTTGGAACCTGGCGGCGTTTGCTGGAGATTGCTGCTGAAGGATATGAGTTAATCGGAGCCAAGGCACAGCGAGATGCGCTCAAACCATTATATAAAGTGTTGAGTAAGGATGAGGCAGAATGCGCCCGGTTTCTACAGTTGGCTGCTGATGAAGAGAGGGCTGAAACATTTGCCGAATATACAAGACGCAGTTATGCGGTACCAGGCTATGAGTGGGAGAATGTATTTTATTATGATTCAGGGATCAATGAACTGCGACTTGCCTGGCTGGAAGAGCATGCGGCAGAGATTCAGACGTTGGTGTGCCCCGATCGTAGCTTCTGGTCCAGATGGAAACATTTCAGGAGAAGACGGTAGTATCGTTTTGTTGCATGAATAGATTGGGTAGATTGTTAACAGTCATGTCAGGAGATATGCGTGTGCTTCCAAATCAATTGACAGTCATGAAGTCTAAAGATTTGGTCGTTTACATTCTGTTTGCGGTTTCTGCGATTGTCGTTTTGCCTTTTGCGGCATGGGCATTACTGGCTCCTTATGGAAGTGTATTCATCCTCTGTGTGACCATGCTCTATTACTTTGCTTTCCTGGCGGTGCTGGTCATGCTGCCGATCATGCTGGTGCGGCTCTGCTGGAAAGAGTCTCGTTCGCGTGCCCTGCTCTGGCTGCTGGTGATGGTCGTGTATGTACCCTGCTTTCTGTTAGGGGTGAATCTGGAACATCGTGTCAGGACCGCCCGCTGGGAAGCGTTTTCGCAGCGCACTCAACCGCTCATTGCCGCGATCAATGATTATGAACGTCAGCATGGCGTTCCGCCTGAGTCGTTAACTGCCCTGGTTCCCGATTATCTGCCTGCCGTGCCAGACACAGGGATGCGGGCCTGTTCTGAATTTCAATATTTCACAGGTAAGGATGCGCGTCAACAGTATGCAGGCAATCCCTGGGCGCTGCAGGTACTGCCGCCTGTCTTCGGTGTGGGATTTGATGTGGTGTTATATTTTCCCAGACAGAACTATCCCAAACAGGGTTTCGGCGGCTGGCTGGAACCAGTGGGAGTCTGGGCCTACGTGCATGAATGACCGGGCTGATTGTTAAAAGCAGGTAACATGTTTTGCCAGTCTGCCTGCAAAATACATCGTTGCGATTATTCGAATAGACTTTCTGCGTGTCTGGAGGTGCTCAAATGAAACAGGCTGCCTGCCCTTATTGCGGAGAGTCGATTTCCGATGAAGCGGTGACGCTCTGGGATGACAGGCAGTATTGTCGGCAGTGTGTGGAAGAGGTATCGCCTGAACTCTATCAGTTTGCTGCGGACGGCGGGCAGCTGGTGGATGTTGTGGAGAAGTCGGATATCAGTATGAAAAAATATGTTCGGGGTGCGGGGTATAAAACACTGGTTGCGGCGTTTCTCATTTTTATGTCGCCTGTTGTAGTACTGGCGGTGTTGGATCCAGTCAACGCCCGATTTGATCTCGTGTTCGGGTTCTGTTTTTTCTGGTGTGGTTTTTTAGCGGGATATCTCATTCTCAAAGGACTGTTATTGCTGCAGCGCAGTTATCTGCCCCGGCGAGTGGCTGTGGAACATAACCGGCTGGTAATCACTGCATCAGGTAAAGATACGAGTTACCCTCTGGATGAGTGTCGCTGGGGACTGAAAGAGAGTTACCGGGACGGTCTGACTGCTTACACCGGTCTGAGGAAAGGAATTCTGTTTAGCATACCGGAACGCTATATCTGCGTGGGACATGATCCCTCGCTGTTACCCCATCTGGGAGCGTTTTTACTGCTGGCGGGAGTTCGTCGCAAATCATACTGGTCCGGTTTGAGAATATTTATTTTGACAGTGCTGGGGATGCTGATCGGCTTCCTGCTGGGGTACTGTCTGGGACAGATGGTGGCGTTGCTGACGAATGACCGGTTCTGGTTGTTTGCACTAGGATTTCTGGGAACGTTCGATGGGGGTGCCATCGCCTTTAACTATGCGTATTACAGCAGCTTTGGTCGGACTGCCACGCATCAGAGAATGAGACCGCTGATCTGGGGCGGCATGTTTTTCGTATTGGGAGTCAAAGTATTCCTGATACGTGGCGGATGGATGGTACTGCTGGGGAGCGGGGGCAACGCTGCTCTGGGGATTTTTGCTGCCTGGTCTATTCGCTGTTATATCAATCGTGCGGATGACCGACAGAGCATCAGGGAAGACAGACGACGCGAATTTCAGGAGGCCTTCGGCCATGAAGCGTAAGGAGCGGATCTATCTGACTTTGTTTGCAGTGACTGGTGTCGGATATGTGCCGTTTGCGCATTGGATTTCGACGACCCCGGTCGGTACTACGCTGTTTCTCTGGCTGGTTGTTTTTTATGGGATTGCATTTCTGCTGGCCGTGCTGGCAATTCCGGCGTCACTGATCGGCTTGTTTTTCAAGCAATATCGCAGGGATGCATTGCTGATCCTGATTCTGTCTTTGATCTATATTCCCGGCTGTATTTACAGTATCCAATTGGGGCAACAGGTTCGCATGGCCCGGATGGCGGGCTTCGCTGAACGGAGTCAGTTCCTGGTTGAGGCGATTGAAGCCTACACGCGAGACCATGCGCGTCCTCCCGAAACACTGGAACAACTGGTGCCCGATTATCTGATTGAGGTCCCCGGTACGGGAATGATGGCCTATCCGGAATACGAGTATTATGTCTCTGCTGATTATCAGTGGTGGCCCGAACAGAATCACTGGATACTTCTTGTGCGAACTCCGAGCGGTGGACCCAACTGGGACATGATGCTGTACTTTCCTAAAAAGGACTATCCGGAAAAAGGTTACGGCGGCAGTCTGGAGCGGGTGGGCGACTGGGCCTACGTGCATGAATGACCGCCGAAACCGGGGAATGCAGCTGAAAGGACATTCCGGAAAGTGGCAATCTGGATGCTTCCGGGGTGAGTCCAGGCGAACGTCTGTCTGATGAATGTGTCGTAACAGGGAAACGCTCCCTGAATCTGTGAGCGAAATCGAATCCTGTTGCGAGGAAAATCAGGCGATGGCGAATTTGTATGAAATCCGGGCTGACTATGATCGTGAGACGATTGTGGTGTATCAGGCGTATTCCGATGCGATTGCTGATTCCGCGCTCGGGGCGCAGAGGTTTGTGACGCCCTTCTCATTGGGACGGATGACCTGGATCAAGCCTTCGTTTCTGTGGCTCATGCATCGCAGTCACTGGGGACAGAAAGCGGGACAGACGCGAATTCTGTCTGTGCGGATTTCGCATGCCGGCTGGGAGAAAGCACTCTCCCTGGGTGTGTTGACTGCGCCGGAAAAACGTGTGTTTGCCTCAACAGAGGAATGGGAGCAGAAATTCCAAAACGCGCCCGTACATATTCAGTGGGATACCGAACGCAGTGCGCGCGGGGCTGCTTTGCCCTGTTACAGCATCCAGGTGGGATTGAGCCGCCATATCATTCGGGAATTTGTTGAGGACTGGATTGTCGCAATTGATGATCTGACGCCGACGGTGCGCAAATTGAACCGGCTGAGAACCAGCAGCAGCAAAAGTTTCAAACGGTATCTGCCACCTGAAAAAACTTATCCCGTCGATGCGGAATGGGCACGAAAGCTGTTGATTTCCAGCTGAGATGGTTTACAAGTAGAACGGAGTCAAACTGAACCCGTGCAGTGACAGAGAAAGGATTACCCAGATGGCAAACACAGTCTCCGGATCGTTTACTACGAAGGATGGGGTGACGATGCATTATCTGGAAGCAGGAAAAGGTCTTCCACTGGTACTGCTGCCAGGCTGGTCACAGACTGCGTCGCTGTTTCAGAAACAGCTGGATGACTTTAGTGATTCGTATCGTTGTCTGGCGCTGGATTATCGTGGGCATGGAGAGTCAGCCAGACCTGGTTACGGTTATCGTGTCTCACGTTTTGCCATGGATTTGCGAGAATTTCTGCAGGCGTCCGAGTTGCAGGATGTGATTCTGCTGGGGCACTCTGCTGGTTGTGCGGTGATCTGGAGTTACCTGGATCTGTTTGGTGAAACGGGAATTCGCGGACTGATTTTCTGTGACCAGATGATTGCCCGGATTCGGCGTCCTGAATGGTCGGAAGAAGAATGCCGTCAGTATGGTGCCTTCGTGGGAGGCGATGAAGTGCTGGCGCAGGCGGAACTGGTCGGCGGGCCGGAGGGGCCGGCGAAGTCCGCGGAATTTCTGGCGAGCATGTTGACTTCTGAATTTCCCGAAGCGGAACTGCTGCAGATGATTCAGGAGAGTCTGAAGTTTCCGCGTCCTGCTGCAGCACAGTTGCTGCTCAGTGTGAGCTATGCCGATTATCGAGACCTTCTGCCTCGTATCACAGTGCCCACGCTGTGTATTGGCGGCGCGGGAAGTCATCTGGGGCCGGATGTAATGCCTTGGATTGCCGGGCAGATTCCCGGAGCGGAGCTTGTAATGATTGCTGCGGAAGCGGGGGGCAGTCATTTCATGTACCTGGAGAATCCGCAGGCATTCAACGCTGCGGTTCGGGATTTTTGTGATGTCATTGATATCGCGAAAGAGTAGAATGAAAGGATACCTCTCTACCATTCATTTCATGACCTCGTTTAAGTATTGATGGGTACCTCATCAGGTATGAGCGATAATGCGAAAACTGGCGAAACTCAGATTGACCTTCATGATCGTAGCCGTATTGACGCTGGTAGCGACAGCCTGCTTCAGCTACACCGCTTACCAGGCAAATGTCGATTTTCATGACTGGCAGACAGAACGCCCGATGAGCGTACAACTGGATCTGTCGCAACCAGGGCAGGTTTCAGTTCCGTTCCAGCAGACCTGCGTCAGTGCGCACAGTGAAGGTATTTATCTGGATTGCACGATTCTGGATCAACAGAAACAGATTCCCCAAGGTCTGCTCAAAGGGTTGGCGGCGACGATCACAATTACTGATCCTGCCGGGAAAGAAGTTCTCAATCAGAATCTGCGCGACGATTTTCAGAGGCAGTTTAACGGGCAGGCTGAGCTGGTGAACTTTCTGCCTTTTGAGCGGGGCAACTATCAGGCGACGATTGAAATTGAATCGGGGGTGCCCGCGCTGGCAGATCATCCGCAGACGCTGTATGCCCGGTATAACTTATGTGGAATGGAGCAGGTTCCGGTAGCCATCTACGGTTTTCTGGCCTGCTGTACCGGCGTGATAACTTTATTTGCGGTATTGATTGTTTTGCCCGATGTGTGGCAGTTTGGAATCTGGAAACAGGTTCCCTCGAATATCGTTGCAGAAGAGACGCATCAGACTTCCGCGAATGATTTGTGAACTCTTTTCTATAGAGTCGCTGATTTCTTCAGGATGTGATGCTACACTGAACGAATTCATTCTTCTGAATGGTTTTATCAAAGTCATTTTCACCCGGGAGCAAACTGATGTTGCTTAGTTCCGATCATCTGCTGGCGATTCTGGGAATTGCGATTGCTTTGTCGGCTTATCTGTCGGGGATTCGACTCTATTTAATTCAGAAAATCCGCAACATTCCCCATGATGACCCGCTGAAGGCAGAGAAAAAATATGAGATCCAGAAACAACTGGGCTGGCTGACATTGGCCGATGCGCCGATCGTGCTGTCTGCATTTCTGCTGGGAGTGGGGCTGATCTGGCCTTCTCTTACAGGGTTAAGGACTCACCGCTGGATGCTCTCCCTGGGGCTCTGGCTGTTTCTTTTTGCGGGGACAATGATGGTAATTCAGCATTTTCTGGCCTGGTATCGGACTCTGGTTGAACTGGTTCCCATCACCAGTCTGGTCCTCATCGCACTATTAATTATATTCGCGCTGATGATCTGGAAGACGTTGCTCGTGTGAACGTCACCGGTTGTCTGAAGATTGAAATCACGACTTTTGTATAACTCTGACAGGGAGAAATGGTATGGATCTGCAGTCACTGACGGCGTTTTTCATGTGGTGCACGATTGTGAATGGAAGCATCCTGATAGTCTGGGTCCTGATTTTTCTCCTCGCACCGGAAATGGTTTATCGATCACAGAATGCCTGGATCAAACTGCCACAAGAATCGTTTAATGTGATCATGTATTGCATGATCGGACTGTTCAAACTGCTGTTTCTAGTGTTTAATGCAGTACCCTATCTGGCATTACTGCTGATCACCTGAGTCTGAATTCAAAAAAACGAATATTGCATATCATTATGACAGAGAAACCACCCTGGGAAAAATCAGGTTCCCTGCCTGGCGAACGGGACTTTGATCCTGCGCAGGGAGACCTCGATGCGCAGGTGGCCTGGGAGCATTTTGGTGGTCTGTCACTGGCCGAAGCCTATCAAAGGTTCCTGGAAGATCCGGAATTGTATGCAGAAGATTTCATGTTTATGGGAGGCAAGGCCTTCGCCTGTTATTTTCCCGTGCTGGAACGTTACCTGCTGGTCACTCCTGTCTGGCGCGAGGAAGCGGGAGTGGAATGGTGTCAGATTCTGGGGCTGGGGGCAGCGATTCAGTTTCAGTTCAAAGAAAACTGTCTGCCGGAAGTACGGGATCTGATCCCCCATATTTTACAGCTGATCTCCTACGTCAAGGAAGCCATTAAAGTTCACATCGCGAGTGACCATCCCTATATCTCGAACCCTGAAATTCACGGACACGTCATCGGAGAATGGGACGCTCTCGAACGGCATCTGCAGCAGTTTGAAGAAAAGTGAGCAGGCATGACACTGGATGTGGGTCTTGAATCGCTGGATAAGAGAACTGGTCCCCTGGATCAGAAACTGGTCGTGAGCCTGGAGGCGGGAGAGTTGGGTTTCCTTATCGATGTCGTCCAGAAAATATATTTATTCACAGGCACTGTTCTCGATCTCTATGAAGATGCCCGCTTACAGGGCCCCCAGTTATTACTGTTTGAAAGGTTGATCAATGAAGCCTTGATTGATGCTGAATCAAATCCAATTTCCTGGAATCAATTTACCGGCTTTCTTTTTCAACCAGGGAATCGAAAAGAACAGACTCTTATTTTCAGGGACGAAGTGATTACCAAACTGAACAGTTTAATTTTTCTGACACGACAGGCACACGAAAGCAATCGGTCGCTTTTTTTCTTTGGAGACTGAGCGTGCAGATCGATGGGAAAGCGTATCCCTGGGATGAGACACAGCCGATCATCATTCCCGAGTCAGTTGAGAACTGACAGAAAGCTGGTCCATCAGATTGGAGATGCTGAGAATGAGTGACTCGATCGCTCTTCATTAATTCAGAATTCCCGTTTTCAAAATTGTAAAAAATTCTGAATTGCAGAAATCTGCAGGAATGCAGCAGAGCCGCCTGCAGATCGTTTCCGATTGTGAAAGATCTTGCACGATTTGTGCAGAGGGCTGCAGTCGCTAAGATTCAGATTCCTGTTTGAGAATTTGATGTATCAAAATTCCGCTTTCCCCTGAATAAGGCATCTCTATAATAACATCCTGGAAGAGCACAACACAGGCCCGCCAATGTTGCTGCTCTGAAGTGTGCACGAACTGGAAAATGGATTTTCCGATTCGCTGGTTCCTTCCTCATTTTTATCGAGATAAGCCAATGCAAAAACAAATATTGAAAAACATTCTGATCTATCTGGGCGGGGGATTGTTGTGTGTGGGGTTGTTATTCTGGTCGCTGGAATCGTTTAACGGATCTCAGGGGCACTGGGAAGCGGAGATCGGTCAGGCAGAAACACAACTGGCACTGACATTGCGACTGGCAGGTCGCGAAGACCGGCCCTTCAATCGCCAGGTCGTGCTGGCAGATCGCCAGGCTGGAGTTCATCCGCCGGGAACATTTTCACTGCCCGATCAGTCTCACAAGATGCCGGGCACAAAACAGACGTTTCAGGATACCACCATTCGACCGGGCCGCGTGACGTTCCAATGGGAAGGGCATGAATTCGACCTGATGTTAAATGGACTGACTGTAGACGGGAAGCAGTATGACTGGAATGATCAGACGCCGATCGCGTTGATCAGAAAAACAGACGTGAGCGGGCTAAGGTGATGAGAGACGTCTCCCTCCAGATCTCAGCGCATAAAAACTGAATGTGGGATAGTGCGTACGTCAGAGACGGAAGTGGTTTTAAACTCAATTCCAGCGATTCTTCAGTCTTCAGGTTTGCGTAAAGCGTTTCCAGTCACTGTGCCTGCCTGTCCTGTCAGCGTGAGTACTTCTGCTGTGGGACTGGTTGACACTGCGATGTTGTCGAAGACGTGGGCCGGGACTGTTGGGTTTTGTATCAGCAGGGCTGTGCGATGAAAATCGCTGATTTGATTATGTGAAGCGACGATGGCTGCTTCGCTGGCATGGAGCGCGTGACGCCAGTGATGGAACCTGTTGCCGATCAGAGTGACCTCAGATCCGGGCAGTGCCCAGACCGCGAAGTTAGGCGGACCAACTTTGCGGAGCGAGGTACCGGCAAATTCATTGTTTTCCGCACGGAGCTTACCGAGGACGCGAATGCCGGCCACACCACCTCCGCGGATTGTATTCCCCGTCAGTGTGGCATCTGCTCCGGCGAACACCATGATGATGGGAGGCATGCCACCTTTTCGAGAAAGTTCATTCCCCGAGAGCTGTACCGTCCAGCCGGAATGAATGCCGACCGCGACCTGATCATTATCGATGATGCGGTTATTGATTACCGTAGAGCGACCGGTTTTACAGTCAGCGAATCCGAGACCGGCTGTTTTGTTGTGGTGACAGTAATTGTTGATCAGCGTGGTGACGGCGTCGCTCTGCTGACCGATCCCTGACTCCCCGTTCTGAAAACACTCATTACCGACGATGGTGGGAGTGGCATCAGTGCGGGAACCGATGCCGGCCAACCGGTTCTGAAAACAGCGGTTTTTGCGGATCAGCGGGGATGCTGACTCGCTGGTGCCGATTCCGGCCATGCCGTTTTCATAGCATTCGTTCTCTTCAATCAGGGGACGCGTATTGGCACCAGTGCGGGTACCAATACCGGCTCGTCGATTTCGATAACATTTATTGTGACGTACGAGGGGGCAGGATCCCTCACTGATGCCGATGCCGGCGCGGATGTTTTCATAGCAGGTATTATTGATGACAGTCGGACTGGCATCATCGTGTCCGATTCCGGCGTAGAAGTTTTCGAAACAGGTGTTTTCTTCGATGACCGCCTGAGAGTCGTGCATGGAGCCGATGCCGCCCCCCATGTTGCGATAGCAGATATTGCGATAGACGTGAGGCGTGCAGCGCTTCCCTTCTGTCGTCTGGATAGCAATACCGGTATAGCCGATGTGATGAACGATATTGTTCTGTACCTTGCAGGTGACACCCATGATTGCGATGCCAGGTGTCCCCGGGGCACCGATGTGTTCGTGTGACTGCTGTTCGCCCCGCGTGGCGTGGTGGTGATTCCATTTCTGTTCGTCATACTCACCAACACCGGTGATGGTGAATCCGTCGAGAACGGCATTCTCCGCCATCAGGACCCCTGCCCCCTCGTCCTGCTGGCTGCCATCAATGATTGTCGTTTCAGCCCGTTTGAGACCACGGCTTCCTCTGCTTTCATCTCCGGTGCTTTTGAGTGTGATGTTTGGTTTGAGGTGCAGGCGTTCGTGATAGGTTCCTGCAGCCACAAGGACCGTGTCACCTTGTTGCGCAGCGTCGATTGCAGATTGAATCGTCTGAAAATTTTCGGGAACGTTGAGTGTTTTTGCGGCGAGTGGACTGGTCAGGCAGAGCAGAACAATCAGAGCGGGAAGATAGTTGCGCGAGCACATGGGGATTCTCCTCATCGCGGCAGGGGAATATTGGATTCAGTCTCCAAGCTACCAGATTGTGCATGCGGATCAAGAGGTAACTGGTCAGATCTGCTGCTGGTATCAGCAGACAAGTGTTTTGCTGCTTGACTCACTCTATTACGCGCTGGTATAAAACCCGTCTAGCATTCAGAAAGGTGCCCTGCTCTTTTATGGCTC
>JAGQQP010000410.1 GCA_020426085.1 Planctomycetaceae bacterium
GTAATCGACTTCCCTTTCTCCATTTCTAAAATTAGGTCGACGAGCGAAAAACGCATGCCTGTAAAATCTCGCTACTTGTCTGGAAGAGGCTGTAATCAGGTTAACCGGTGATTAAGAACTATTGCTGGCTGATCAGGTTCTCAAATTCCCTGGCGGTGGTCAAACCGGTTTTCTACAGAAACCCCTATCGATGATCGAACCGACTAAACTTCATTCGATTCTTGAGAGTCATTGGAAACGTGGCAGTATAATTCCCCGATACCTGTTTCTCAAGCTAGTAATGCGGCTGTCCATCCTGAAATCATGCGAATTTTCGACGTTTTCATTGATTGTTGATTAAGTGTATATATAGCAGTGATTTATGTCGCTCGTTCGAGGCGCGGATATTGAACTCCAGCAGGGATAATATAGATGAATGTTGACTGATTGCCTCAAGAATCGTCTGTTTTTGAAGGATCTTTTTGACAGCCTTCTGATCCTGACATAGGTTTAAACAGCGGTTTTTGCAGTTTTCTTACACAAGGAACTGTGTTTTTGAATACGTTAAATTCCTGACAGCAGGTTTGGTAATATGAATATGGTAATTGATGCTGTGTCGGCAACCGAAGTATCTGAGCAGGCCAGGGAAACGACTGACAGCTCTGTTGAGACCCTACCGGTTTCCTTTCGAAAGTGCCGTCAGCGTTCAGGGCTTTCCGTGAAGCATCGTAGATCTGCATCGGGACGAACCTGGAATTCCGTGCTGAGTAAGGCGCGAGCAGCTGCCAATTCTGAGCAAAACTCGGAAACAGAATCAGAAAATATCGACCATTCTGTTGTAGAGTGCCGGTCTTTTGACCGTCGAGCTTGTCCCAGACACTCCAGTGGTGCAATAGTCTTGGCGCTCAATAAAGATGATCATCTGCCTGTCAATGCAGGTTCCCATCCGGCGCAAAAGGGCTACGCGATCAATGTCAGTCAGAATGGGATCTCATTTGCTTCCCGTTCAGCATTTCACCTGCGTGATGAATTACAGCTAACCGTCGAAGATGTATCTCTCAATTTTATGTTGAATGTTGCTGCAACTGTAGTGCGTTCGACAGCTCTGGACCAGGAGTTCTGGCGCATCGACTGCAAACTGCAAAGTCCTCTTTCTAATGAGCAGGTGGCCCATTTAAAAGAGCATGCCCCTGCCTGTTATGTTGGCTGATTTTTCAGTTTTGTTGCGGAGGGACACCCAGCGACTTGCCTCCATCGATACGAATCGCTGTTCCCGTAACCATTAACGCATCCTTGCTGGCCAGGTAACAAATCGCAGAGGCGACTTCCTGAGGACTGATCATGCGTTTGTTTGCTGCAGCGATCGGACTGGCGCGGATCATGGATTGGATCAGTCCTTCCGGATCAGCAGCGCTGGAGATGTCGGCGTTCATCATGCCTGTTTCGCCAACTGGTCCCGGACAGACACAGTTGATACGAATATTGTCTTTTCCATGGCAGAGTCCCAGGCTTTCCGTTAATGCGACAACAGCGTGTTTACTGATGGAGTAAACCGGATCATGGGCACGCGGGAGCAATCCTGCGTTGCTGGCTGTGTTGACGATGGAGCCTCCTCCGGTTGACAGCATTTGACGGATTGCGTGCTTGCAGCCCAGGAAGGTGCCTTTCAGATTTGTATCGATACAGGCATCCCATTCTGCTTCAGTCACCTGATGAATGGGTTTTACCATGCCGATTCCTGCATTATTGACCAGTACATCAATGCGGCCATGTTGATGGACCGCCTGTTCGATTAACGCCTGGATGTCTGCTTCCTGCCGAACATCGCATTTCACTTCCGTGATTCCCAGTCGTGAAAACGTTTCCTGGTTCTCGGGCAAATGGTTCAGGTCGCCTGCAAAAACCTGGGCGCCGGCTTCCGCCATCATGATCGCGGTGGCACGACCGATCCCATTTCCGGCCCCGGTGATGACCACAATCTGATTTTCAAACTGATATTGATTATGCATGAACAGCGTTTTCCTGGATTTTGATTGCGAGAGGTGTATAAATATGTATATTTTTTGGGGTTTGGATTCACTTCACAAGGAATCGTTTAATGATTTTAAGGGTTATATGGAATATGATTTCCTGTAAGTGTAAATATGGTAGTTGGTTACATGGATTGAACTGTTTAAGGTATTCATGCGGATGTATATGAAATCGTTGATATTATGATTGGAAAAAATATAAAATCGGGTATCCTATAAGCAGCTAATTCCAATAAAATAGAGATATTACTCAGAGACTCGCGAATGTTTTCGCTTTTGAGTCGGTTATTACAGTAGCGAAGCTGTCTTTATTTCGCAATTTGCCCTGAGGGGGGAATTGCTTAATGGAGGTGAGCAGACTGTTGGTTCTATCATTTTTTAATGTAGTGGGGAACAAGACAATGCGTCGTTTTTCTAAACAACTCAGTGTTGTTTTAACCATGTTGATCTGTGCCGGTAGCTGGGTATCCATCGCGGGTGCTGCACCTCCGGAGAGCAGAGCGAAAGCTTTTTCTACGGGCGCATTCGATCCCTTTATTGACTACATTAATGGACGCATTCGTCAGGGGTGGGAAGATAATGAAGTAGAGCCTTCTCCCATTGCCTCAGATGAAGAATGGTTGCGTCGCGTTCATCTGGATCTGATTGGCCAGATTCCTTCCGCAGAGGAAGTAGAGCAATTCAGTAAAGACCGCGATTCTGCGAAGAGATCAAAAGTAATCGACAAACTGCTGGAAGATCCTGCATACGTACAGAACTTTACGAATGTCTGGACCAACCTGCTCATCGGTCGCCGTACTCCTCGACGGGTGAGTCGCAGCGGTATGCAAAAGTTTTTACGCGAAGCGTTTGCAAAAAATCGACCCTGGGATGAAATCGTACAGGATCTGGTCACTGCGGAAGGGCACTTTGAAGAAAACGGTGCAGTAAACTATCTGCTGGCACAGATGCAGAATAATGACGAAGCCGTCCAGGTAACCGCATCCACCACTCGCCTGTTCCTGGGGATTCAGGTGCAGTGTACTCAGTGCCACAACCATCCGTTCAACGACTGGAAACAGAATCAGTTCTGGGAATACAACAGTTTCTTTCGTCAGATGCGTCGTGTAAACCACCGCAAGACCGATCCTAAAACAGGTCGTCAGGTGGATGATTACTCTGAAATCGTTGCGACTGGTTTTAACGGACCCGTGTATTACGAAAAACGGTCCGGTCTGATGCAGGTTGCCTACCCGATTTTTGAAGATCAGAAAGTAGATCCTCAGGGTGGTGTCGAGCGCCGCAAGGAATTTTCCAAGCTGATCGTCCAGGGGGATAAACCTCTGATCGCAACAGCGATTGTGAACCGGATGTGGGGCTATTTCATGGGATATGGTTTTACCCGTCCCGTTGATGATATGGGCCCTCACAACCCGGCATCACATCCAGATCTGTTAAACAAAATGGCAGAAGAACTCGTGAAGAAAGATTACGATCTGAAGCAACTGGCACGCTGGATCTGTAATTCTGAAGCTTACAATCTGACAAGTCAGTACAGTCGCAATAATGAAATTGACAGTCCTGAGCGAGGAGAAACCCCTCTCTTCTCGCATATGTATGTTAAGAACATGACGGCTGAACAGCTTTATGATTCGCTGATTGTGGCAACCGGTGCTCATAAATCAGGGCAGTCAAACTGGGAACGGGCTGAAGCACAGCGCCGTCAGTGGATGAACCAGTTTATGGTGGCGTTCGATAATGATTCTGGCGATGATTCAACAACATTCAACGGCACTATCCCTCAGGCACTGATGATGATGAATGGTGAATTAACCAAAAACGCGATCAGTGCAGAACGTGGGAGTTATCTAAATCAACTCTTAACTGAAAAGGGGAATGATCAGGCTAAGATCCGCAAAATGTTCCTTTCGACATTAAGCCGTTATCCTGATCGTCGGGAAATCAATAGCGCACAACGTCTGATTGGTGGTTCGCCTAACAAGCTGGCCGCGTACCAGGACCTGTACTGGGCACTGTTAAACTCCAACGAATTTGTATTCAATCACTAAACTAAATCTGTCGCTGACAGAGATTAAGCTATACACAATCTTTATCACAACAAAACAACACAATGAGGCCTTAACAATGACTATCCTGAATCCTTACGGAATGACTCGTCGCCACTTTATGAAGCATGTTGCCGGTGCTGCGACAGCGATTCCTACCATGCAATTTCTGTCACACCTGGAAGCGAATGCCAGTCAGGTCAAAAAGCAGCAGAAAGCCTGCATCCTGATCTGGATGGCAGGGGGACCTCCTACGATTGACATCTGGGACCTGAAGCCAGGTTCAAAAAATGGTGGTGAATTCAAGCCCATCAGCACCAAGGGTGATATGCAGATTTCAGAACACATGCCCAAGACAGCACAGGTCATGGAGAACCTGTCACTGATCCGCTCTATGAGTACACGTGAAGCGGACCATGCTCGTGGTACCTATTACATGCACTCCGCTTATGTGCCTAACCCCACCGTTGTGCATCCTACATTTGGTTCGGTTGTCAGTTATGAACTGGGCGCTCGCC
>JAGQQP010000411.1 GCA_020426085.1 Planctomycetaceae bacterium
GATCCGGTCTTCCATTTCACCAGGCAGTCCGGATACAAATCTTTCCACGTTCTCCGCAGCCGGAACAGTCTGATAACCGGCGGCACACTGTAAAGACTGATGATAGAAGTCAGCACAGAACTTAATGACCCACATCGCTGTTTTTCTTTGGGCGCCTGTATTGCCTCCGACGTCATCGATCGCCTGAATCACGGCATCAGAAAATGTCTGCGGTTGAAATGGGTGTCGGCCGAGCAGACTGGTGATATTTCCCCGCAGAGACTGAAGATTTTCATCCAGCAACTCACTTGCGGTTTTCAGGGAGCCTTCTGACATGCGCGCGATCTGCAATGCCTGTTCTTCGGAGTCAACCAGTTGTTGATTCAATAATAGCGACACAACATCTTCCTGTGTCAGTTCATTAAAACGCATTAACTGGCAGCGGGAGCGGATTGTAGGCAGAATCGAGTCCAGATCACTCGCGATCAGAATCATCAAATAGTTTGCGGAAGGTTCTTCCAGTGTCTTCAGCAGCGCGTTCGCACTCTCGGCGTTCATTTTGTCGGCATCGTCTATGATGGCGATACGACGGTCTCCTACCATCGGACGCAACGACATTTCATAACAGACGCCTTCCCGACCTCGATGATCATCATCGCCGATAATCAGACTGAGTGGCAGAATGTTTTTGTCGGGCGGACATTCAATCGCGATCAGATCGGGGTGGGTTCCCGCTGCCATCTGTTTGCAGGAGTCACAGGTGTGACAGCAGCTTAACTCATTCGGGGGAGTTCGCTGACAGAACAGACATTGCGCCAGATGCAAGGCGACCCGCTTTTTGCCGATACCGGCTGCTCCTGAAAATAACAGCGCATGCGGCAGGCGGCTGCGTGACAGCGCGCGATCCAGCATTTCCAGAATGGAGTGGTGGCCTCGAATGGAATCGGTTGTTGTGCTCATCCCCATCTCTTTTCAGAATTCAGTCTTCAGGATTCCAGTCTAAATCAGTTTCAGAATTCAGAGGTTCAATCCAGCCCAGGACCATGCCTGTTGTGACTTCGGCCCCGGCCTGACATTCACAGGAGACGATCCTGCCGGCACAGGGGGCCTCCACATCAAACGTCACGCCCGGAATCAGCAGTTCGACGACACGATCTCCGCTGGCCACTTCTTCCCCCGCATGCGTCAGCCAGAGAGAGACTTTCAGTGGCTGAGACGAACTGTTGACGGAGGGAACAAGAATGGGAGTCGACATTCAGGAATCTTTTCCCAGGACTGATGCCATCTCGCCGGCATTGTAACTGGAACGAACAAAGGGACCGCTGGCTACCAGTTTGAAACCCATCGCCCGGACCTGATCTCCGACTTCGTCAAATTCTTCAGGAGGTAGAAAGCGTTCCACAGGCAGATTCTGAGGTGTCGGCTGCAGGTATTGACCAATGGTAATCATGTCACAACCGACGGCCCGCAGATCCGCACAGACTTCCAGAACTTCTTCCCGTGTTTCACCCAGTCCGAGCATGATTCCGCTTTTGGTGACAATGGTCGGGTCTGTTTCTTTGACCTGCAGCAGCAGATCCAGGGTACGCTGGTAAACGGCATTCCGACGCACACGATGATATAGACGAGGCACGGTTTCTGTGTTGTGGTTAAAGACATCCGGGTGGGCTTCAATCACGCGATGGATGGCTTTGCGGTCGCCTCGAAAATCGGGTGTGAGTACTTCGATGTCGGCGTCCATTCGTTCTCGAATGGCCAGGATGCAGTTATAAAAATGTTCTGCGCCACCATCAGGCAGGTCATCACGTGTGACCGAGGTGATCACGACATGTTCCAGTCCCAGTCGTACGGCGGCTTCAGCCACCCGCTCCGGTTCATCCAGCTGGACCGTTTCCGTTTTTCCCTTGGAGATCGAACAGAACCCGCAGGGCCGCGTACAGACATTTCCCAGAATCATCAGTGTGGCGGTTTTGTGTGACCAGCATTCGGTTCGATTCGGGCACTTGGCACTTTCGCAGACCGTTACCAGCTTCAAGTCTTCGATCACGTTGCTGGTGAATGCCATCCCTGGTTCGGGCAAAGGCCGCTTCAGCCATTTGGGAAGTCGCTGTCGGGGTTCGGGGGTAGTGTCTGTCAGAATATTAAGGGTGGACATAAACTTTTTTCTTCACTCTATGCAGTAAGGGGTGTCGTGTGAATATATGAGTCTGTTGATAACCAAACTGTTGAACCAGATTCCTGACGATACTTTCGCGGACCGAACTCATACTGGCTTCCCGCGTGAGTGTCGCAGAAAGCGAGGTCAGACGGTGATCGTGCTGATTGGCATCAATCAGTCGCTGTAATTTCATATCGGGCGAGACATTAATATACAAACCATAGTAAGAAATCCAGGATTTGATCGCAGCCCCCAGAAAGGCAAACTGGCCACAACGGCCAAAAATATCCGCGGAATCCGGAAACCGTTCCGCTTCAATTCCCAGTTCCGCACACATTCTCAACAGGGACTGTACTAAACCGTTCTGAAAGTCATCCATTCCCAGTCCCATTCGCTTAAGTGGGAGCAGGGGATAGACGGCTAACTGGCCGGGGGCATGTAACAGAGCTCCTCCTCCCCGGTTCACCCAGCGGACATCCAGCTGACTTGCCTTGAATTCCTGGCTGGATTCGGCAAGTTGAGCATGACTCCCTTCCCGGCCAACCGTAATGATCGGCGGATGCTCACACACAAAAAGTGTTGCCTGATCAGTCTCCTGCTGCCTGATTTCCTGTAGGGCCCGTTCCTGAAGCGTAAGAATCGAGTCGAAGTCAACGCAACCCAGCATATAGACCCTGATTGAGGAATTTCGGGGATGGATCGGGCTCATTTCAGTTTCGGGTGAATTCATGTTCCTGTCTACAGGTTCAGGGTTTCATTCTGCTGCTCAAGTACGGACAGCGACACCGTCATTTTCAGGGGTTATCCCAGGTAGTCAATCTTCAGAATGGGGAAAACCTGATTTGTCCGGGATCCTGGCAGTAGATTGCCTTCAGAGCTCCCTGGTTTCCAGTTTTATTGTTTCTGAAACGGAGTGCAGGGTACATGTGACCGGATAGGGCTGTAAGTGTTTGTTGTTAAAGTGTTTAGCTGATTGATGTGTGGGTGTGTGCAGTTTCAGGAAACAATCGTTACAACCGGAATAGCTTACAATTCCGGTTTATTTTGAAAAATCAGCATATCTGATTCAATTCCTTAGATCCTCAGATCCGATAGAGAGAAATGGATAAAACTAATACACCGTTTTGCAATTTATCAGAACACTCCAGCTCTCAGAGCTCTTCATGTCAAATCAAACCTCAAATCAGTTCCGATCCAGCAGTAAATTCCAATCGGTAAGGAGAAACAAAATGCGACGCGGAAAAAAGATGCTCGCGATATTTTCAACTATGGTAATGAGTGCGAGTATCGCCACCGCCGATGATCGCATGATGGAATCCAAGTCACCCTTTGATTCTGCTCCCACTACCCGTTCATCCAGCCAGTATTTCACAGGGCAGGCACCTGCAGGAAATACAGGTGGGGTCACGATTTCTCAGCCGAATCAGAATGCGGCTGTGACAAATCAATCATCAGGGTATAAACCGACTGATAAGGCCCGTCTCTCACAGGTTCCAAACTATTACAAGGAACTGTTCGGACAGGAACGTCCTTATCGCCGCCTGGATAACAAAGCTAAAACAGAGACTCCTGAAGCAGGTCAGTCTCAGTTCCAGCAGATTGGACATTCAGAAGCTCAAGGTGGAAAAAAACAGTACCACTTCGAAACGTTCAATGGAGCTCAGTCTAATAAGCAGA
The DNA here is from genome assembly GCA_020426085.1 of Planctomycetaceae bacterium. Lineage (GTDB taxonomy): Bacteria > Planctomycetota > Planctomycetia > Planctomycetales > Planctomycetaceae > Gimesia. The sequence continues at coordinate 3,815 of JAGQQP010000411.1, forward strand.
ACATTGTTCATGCAGAGTTTCAGCAGGGCAACCAGAATTCTGCCCAGGGCAAAATTCAGCAGATCAGTGCAGGGGACACTCGCGAAAATCCGTTCCGTCTGCCGTCGGATTTTGGTCAGTCCGCTCCAGAAGCACCCAGCCTGTCTGTTCCCCGAATTCCTGATACCAAGACTGTAGAAAACAAACATCATCTGTCATTTGGCGCGACTGCTCCTAAAACAGAACCCTCTAACGGGATTACAATTTCTTCTACTCCCAACAGTCGTCGTGCGACGGAAGCTGTACTGAAGCCAGTCGGCGCCTCTTCGGAAGAAGCTGCTGCTAAACTGACTCATAAATGGATTAAGAAAACAGAAATTAACGTAGGCCAGGAATGTGAATTCGAGCTGGTCGTTAAAAACGAAGGTAAGCAGACTGCTAAAGACCTGCTGGTTGAAGCATTCTTTCCTGTAACTGTGCGGTTAACCAATGCGGAACCACTTCCCAGCTCCAGCCGTGATCATCTGGAATGGAAATTTGAATCGCTGAAAGCCGGCGAAACTAAAGTGATCCGGATTTCCATGATTCCCAGTCAGCGTGGTGCGATTACTGCTGCTGCCAATGTTCGCTCAACCAGTGCGTTGACTGAATCGTTCATGGTAGCAGAACCCATGTTGCAGGTAGCTGTCAAAGGTCCAACGAATGTCATGATTGGTGAACCGGCTTCTCAGTCTGTCACCATCTCCAACCCGGG
>JAGQQP010000412.1 GCA_020426085.1 Planctomycetaceae bacterium
ACAGTAAAGCGATGCAGGAAACAATCAATCGCATCCATGACGGTCAACTGGGAAAGATTGTGACCCTGCAAACGAACTACAACATCAATGGTCTCTGGTCACATCCCCGCAAGCCTGAATGGAGTGATATGGAATGGCAGCTGCGCAACTGGTATTACTTCACCTGGCTCTCGGGCGGGCAACTGGTGGAGCAGCATGTGCATGGGCTCGACCTGATGTCCTGGGCCATGCAGAATGAATATCCTGTCAAATGTTTCGGGCTGGGGGGGCGGCAGTCACGGATCGATCCGCTGTATGGCCACATCTTTGACCATCATGCCATCTGTTATGAATACAGCAGCGGACAACGCTGTTTTGCCTTCTGTCGCCAGCAGGATGGTACGGACATCGATACATCTCAACTGGTATTCGGCGAAAAGGGGACCGCTGATTTGAATCGAAATACGCTCAGCGGTGCAGAAACCTGGCGATACAGCCGGGCTCGTGGCCGCGACAGAAACGGAGCACAGGATCTGCCTTACGTACAGGAGCACGCTGCCCTGTTCAACAGCATCCGTACTGATACCCCTCTCTGCAATGGTGAGTACGCGGCGAAAAGTTCGCTGATGGCCATCATGGGGCGCATGGCCTCATTCACAGGGAAAAATGTAACCTGGGATGAAGCCTGGAATTCTAAAGAAGACCTGACGCCACCGGAATACACATTCGGTCCGTTGAGCGTCGCCCCCGTAGCCCAGCCCGGTAAAACCCGGTTTTATTAACGGAACGATCAGATTTCTGATATTTTAGCGTGATGTTTCTTCCCGCTTTCCGCCTGAATCTCCAGTGAACCGTTTTTTTTTGAAAACCGTTACTGGAGCGGCACTTTGATGATATCCCACTTTTCCAAGACGCGGACCGTGATCTACTGGAGCGTGCTGCTTTACTCGGTTCTGTTTTTACCTTATTGCCATTGGGAGATTGAGTCTTACACAGGCGGATGCATGGATGGCAATTTACTCGCCCTCGTCGTTTTCTGTTATTACACCACGCTCTTCATTTCCGCGGTGGGACTCATTGATACTATCGCGCTGTTCTCCCGCAGCGCCTGGGATCGAATTTCACCCTCGTTTTTCTTTCGCGCCTTCCCGATCAATTTTGCTCTGCTGGTGCTCATGTGGTTTTTTCTGCTGGTAAGCCCGTTTTGACAGGTGCGCAGAGACGACTGAGAGATTGATTGATGAACGAGCGTCAGCAGCAGCAAAGGATGACGGATGAAACTCAAAGAACAAATGCCTACGTTTACTCGCTGGTATCAGAGATGCGTTCAGCGACTGGCAGACATCCCCCGGGAGCCTTACATCGCATTTCTGGTAGCGTGTGTCATCGCGACAGGTGTCGTGCCTGTGTCCCTGATACTGGCTGGGGCTACATTCACTTCGATTCTGTTTTTTCCTCTGTGCGTTCCTCTCTGGTTGCCGGTGGTGGCGGGCGACCTGGCTCTCATGTACTGGAATGAGAAAGAGTGCCCGCTACGACCGTTGTTGATCTTGCGTCTTCTTATTCTGACTCTGATTATGGAGGGGCTCTATTACATCAATCATTACGTCAATCCGCCTGCGAAACCACCTCACTCGCCGATCAATGAAGAGATAATGAACCAGGTATGGTTTATGAGTCTCTGGGGGGCCCAATGTGTGCTGCTGCTGATTCTCGAGCCGGGATTGCGCTGGTGGCAGCGTCGGCGCCTGGCAGAAAAGACCGAATCCTTCTTCAGCCATCCTCTGTCTTGAGCTGATCCTGCAGACGATCAAGTTCATCTTAATCCGCATTAATTGCATCAACAATCTGGCGGGCCAGTTGTTGTTCTTCCGGGGTGAAAGCGGCTTTCAGTTTGTGGTCGCGAATCAGGGACTTCGGAGCCGGGCGATATTCCAGCGGAGTACCTTTCGTCAACTCTCGGGTGAGTTCATACAGAGCGGGTAATTTTTCGCTCTTCTCTTCAATCCGACAGGCGATTCTGGTGGCTTGCGGCAATTCTCCCGCTTCAATCAGAGCTGTTATCAGCATTCGCGCGCTTTCCGTGTTCAAACGGGTCTGTTCCAGCTTATTGACAATATTTCTGGCGGAAAGAAGTTCTTCCCGGGATGCTGGCAGATCAAAGTGTTCCTGAAATTTACCGGCAAGTTGCAAGTGCAGCTCTGCCTTCAGTTCTGGAATAGAGATCTGTTGCGTCAGCTTCCGGGCCTGTTGAAGTTCTACGGCTTTTATCAGCGCCTTGACGGTGCTTCGTAATACTCTGGCTTGATATTTCGTATCAGCAATAAAATTCAGAGAAATATCAATGGCTTTCTGATACTTTTCCCGTTCGATCAGTTGTTCGACCAGATACTCCGTATAGACTGCTTTTTCTTTTTGCTCGTTCAGCAACTGCGTGACTTCCAGTGCCTGCTCAAGTCGGTCTGCATCGAGTAATTTTTTGATCATTTTTTCGTAAGCATAATAGTCATAGTGCCAGTGATGGGGAGAGTAATGGAAGCGCCTGGATCCGGGACCAGTGCACTGAAATCCTGTGTCATCCATTTTTTGAAGTAGCAGAAACGCCTGTTCGATTTCGTCAGCTTTCAGAAGCAGTTCGACCAGTGGTGCCAGCGCCGCTGAGCGGTGGTAGCTGTCTTTGATTTTCAAAGCGATCTCCTGAGCCTGTTGGAATTGGCCCTGCTTCGCCAGGTTTAATGAAACCGCAGCCAGGATGTCGTCTTCGGGAAATGTTTTTGTGAGCTGTAGTGCCTGCTCCAGATCGCCCTGGCTGAGGATTGTTTTGATCATTTCTTCAAAAAACTTGTAATAGCGGAAGACTTCGATGTCGACCTGTGTCGCAAACACTTTGATTTGAGCCAGTTTTCCATGATCCAGTAATCGTCCGGCAAAACTGGCCAGGGTCGAGAATCGCTTTTTTTCTTCCTCTTCGTTTTCAGAGGCCTTATTGATAAGCAGAATTACTTCCTGAGCCCGCTGAAACTGATTGTGTTCCATGAGTTGAACAGCAACATAAAAAATGGCATGAGTCTGAAAGGGGAGAGTTTCAATCTCCAAGGCAACTTCGAGGGCCTGATCGATGTTGTTTGATTTCAGGAGCGCGCGAGTAATATCAGGACGAATTAAATCATAAGGGTCCACTGCCCCCTGGCGAAGCAGACTCATGGCTGAACCAGTCTCTCCTGCTTTGACTTGCGCTGAGGCCAGCGCACCGGCGGCAATCCGCTGATGCGCTTCTGAACGTAATTCCCGCAGCAGTTCGGTTGCTCGTGGAATTTCATTTTGATTCGCCAGCTGCACAACAACGCAGCATAGCGCCAGATCCCGCTCATCTATTGAGGTCTGATTTCGGCTGTCCTGCAACGCCTGCTCGATGTCGTCCGGAGATTTCAGTGTCCGGGCGATCGTTCGAATTATTTTCGCTTTCGAATTCAAATCGGTCGTTTGTAACGCAATAGTGCGTGCCTGTATGACGTCTCCCTCTTTGATTAGTTTCTCCGCAATCAATTCGAGTGCTGTGCCACGCTCGGAGGGGGAATCCATTTTTTCTGCAAGTTCCAGGGCCAGATTCATCCGGTCAGTATAAAGCAGTTTTGTAATTTGTCTTTTCTGTGCTTTCTTTTGCAACTCCGGTGTGCGCAGCAATTGTATTGACTGGCTGGCCTGTGTGAGGTCCTCGACATCGACTAATGCTACCGCCGTCTGATACAGCGCGGTGTCTTTTTCATATTCCTGCTCCGCAGGTTGGTGGCGGGCAACGAAGAGCAACAGGGTTTCAGGAGTTTCCCAGTGGTGAGCAGCCTGATCCCGATCCGTGTTCGCTTGATGTGACTGCACCTCGCCAGGAACTGACGGAGTGCTGACTTCCTCTTTCGTTCCACATCCCGGCTGCAGGCACAGGCAGGCAAAAAAGAACAGACTCATAGTACGGCAATCAGATAGAGAGTTTCGATCCATGAGATTCTCAATTGATGGGATTGAGTCGGAAATCCGGTTCGTGCTGTATTTTGTCTGTCTTTCGCCGACGAATCAATACAAATTTAGGAGGGCGTGCCTGAAGTTGCACTCTTTGAAGTAACCTGTCAGATCAAGCAGTGCGAAGCAGATCGCAGTAATTCAGATACTGGTTCGGCAGTGTTTCCAGCTTGAGATGCAGAAACTCCTGCAGGGAATTGCTCATTCGTTTCTGCTCGCCGTATTGATCGAAGTGGAGAACCTGCAGCTGGTTTTCTCCCTCCAGTGGCAGGCAGTAAAAACCGTCGGCCAGATTGTTGATGATTTCGTCGGTCAGATACAGGGTCGGCGGAAACGAGTCGTCGGGGAAGGGGGCCAGTCTCGCGTCCCTGGTGCCGGGGAAATAATTCTCGCCGATCAACAGGCCGTTCGAACACTGGAGAAACTGCCGATACACTTCGGGAAGATCCACTTTTAATCGCTGCTCCATTTGTGTCAGCTCGTTCTCTGTAGCGGTTTCAAAAAACTCGATGAAGTCGGTAAAGCCGGGATCGATGTGCTCCCCCTTCAGCC
>JAGQQP010000413.1 GCA_020426085.1 Planctomycetaceae bacterium
ATACCACTGGTCGGTTTCCAGGTGGCAGTGTTGCTGTAATGAATTCTGGATCGCCTCTACAAGGGCTTTGCGTTTCTGCAGCCCGGCAGGGGTGAAGTTGATGATGACACAGGTCGTCGCATTCTCTTTTCCGATGAACGTTCCCTGAAGTCTGCGCAGCACTTCTGGTTGGGTCAAACCTGTACCGGGGGCCGTCAACTGGCGATACAGTTCGCGGCCCGAGATCACCCGTTCGAAATACCATTCGTCCTGCTCGTCACGAAAGACGGCATCAGTCCTTAAACTGTTGACAAACGGATCCAGGTCCGGATTGTGAATCGTACAGCCGGACCAGCTGACAATGACTGTATCGCTGTTGCCGAACAGCTGAGAAAACTGATCGTAGTCTGCCCGAGCCGGGAACGAGTTGTCGACCCAGTCCAGCGGCGAATTGACCTTGGTCTGCATGGCCTGGGCTGCACCATAGATAATAAATGGGAGCAGCAGCAGCAGGTAAGCCAGCAGTAACCAGAATCGTTTGCGGCTGAGGGACATACTTCTGGAACTTTAAGGCGGCGGAAAGGGGGAGTGGTGAAAAACGAGATGTCAGGATGAGTTGTTAAACTCTGCTGACACTGATTTTTTCAGGAGTTCCTGAAGCGGGTCGTCTGGTTTTTCGTTTTCCCAGTGGACCAAAAAAGACAAAGGGATAACCGGGAACTTTCGCCTGATAATCTCGATAAGGTTTTCCGATATAGAACGAGAGTCGTTCGTCTTTCAGATAACTTCCCACGAAGATGTAGACTGTCCAGATCCCGGTCAGCAGTGCCCTGTCGAGCGTCATTACGGGAGTAAACCAGAGCAGCCCCATAAAACTCAGGTAAACCGGATGTCTCATACAGCAGTACAGACTGCGTGGCTCGAATGCTCTTTTCGGCAGCGGTTTACGACAGAGCCAGAACCACCACTGTGTCAGGCCGGTCTGGTAACCTAAGCCTGTGAGGTTCAGACTGTAGAGCAGGGTGATCCATGAAGCATAAAAGCCTCCCGACATGATCCAGTAGCCTGCGCCGTCAAACTTCCAGATGACACTGGAACTGCTGCGCCAGAGCCAGGCGGTGAGCAGGATACCCAGGCAGGTCTGCAGACAGAACAGACAGCCATAAAACGCAGAGGGGAGCCACTGTGTGATTCTGCTGCGAATCTGGGGATAGAGTAACAGGCTGTGGCCGACGGCGAACTGGAGCGCCAGCAGCGCATCGATCCAGAGATAGCCGGTGTCGTGGTAGAGATAGTCCTCTTTCAGAAACCAGAACAGATGCCAGACCGTAAACAGAAAGAGTAACTGTGTGGCCACACCAAAGGTGATCCCGGCAAAACGTTGCATCCCTGCATCCTCGTTTTTAACGCTTTATAAAATCTTACAGCGGCTTGTGGGCAATAAAGCATCCATACTGCATTGCCCCTGTCTCATAAGCTTTCAAGATGGTTTCGAATCGATCCAGAAACATGACCGTGTCGCGATCGATGAGTCGGGCCAGCCAGCGGACCCCGGTTTTTTGAACGCGCTGCTGACAGATTTCCCAGGTCTGGGCAACGCGATTCGTCCAGTTATGATACGCCTGAAATTCCAGGCCGGCATTTTCCATCCAGGACTGATAGTCAGCGGCACTTCCCAGTGAAGGACAGAAAAATCCTTCACAGACATCGTAAACCTGCTGCCGCGCTTCTTCTGTTTCCAGTTGATCACCCGCCAGCCAGGCACAGATCGCCATCCTTCCCCCTGGTCGCAACCAGCTGGCTGCTTTATTGAAAAAAGCCTGCTTGTCAAACAGATGCTCGGTGCATTCAATACTCCAGACGTAGTCAAAAGATGCTGCTGGAAATTCAGCTGTTTCCGCATCCTGAGCAAGGAACTGTGTCCGTTGCTGTTGACCTCGCCAGCGTGCTTCCAGCGTTGCCCAGCGGCGCTGAACAGGACTGAGTGTGATACCGGTTACCTGGCAGCCGAAGGTCTTTGCCAGATGAATCGACGAGCCTCCCATGCCACAACCGACATCCAGCAAGTCCGTTTCAGGCTGGACCCCCAGCAGTTCTGCGAGCGTTTCGGTTAACTGCTGTTGAGCAATGGCCGAAGATTTCCCATAGTCAATCTGGCTGTCTGACTGACTGTCTGGTTCTGCCCACAAACCGTGATGAATGTGGCGTCCCCAGAGCAGGCGATAAAACAGCGTGGTCAGATTGTAATGACTGCGGATGACTTCTTTTTGGACTGTCGGGCAACTGATCATGTGGTTGAACCAGATTCAGAATAAAGTAGCTGTCATGTTCTTACTATAGAGCAATGATTATCGTGTGAGATAGATATCACCATAGATTTTCAGTTCATCAGTCACACCCACTGCGCCGAATGCTTTGCTGAAGGGGGTGATACCAAAATCGGTCTGCTTGATTAAAAAACTGCCTCTCAGATGCTGTTGCTGATTGGTTTCAGATACTTCCGCAATCACTCTGATTTTTCGCGATGTTCCATGCAGAGTAAAGGTGCCATCCAGCTGATATAACGTTTTTCCGTTTGATGACTGTTGCTTCAAAGGGAGTGCTGAAGAAATTTTAAAAGTCGAAGTCGGATATTTGCGGACATTCAGCACGCCGGCACCCAGCATGTTTGCATTGACTTCACTTTGAGTCGAAGCGGAAGTGGTTCCTTTCAGTCCGATGTATTGTCTGGCTTGGGGCGTATCTGCTTTCCAGGTGGTCATGTTAAATACAATTTCACCCGCGTTGTGCGCTGCTCCCAGCTGAATGATGCCGGATTTGATTTCGCCGATGACGGCGTGTTCATGGCCGAAACCTGTTTTGCCCACATAGGTATAGACGCGACTGGACGTCGTATTGATTTCACCGGTCCGTTGGGAATTCTGGGCACTGACAGTTCCACACAGACAGAGGCTGATTGCACAGAGGCAGGCAATGATGGTCAGTAACTGGTTTCGTTTTCCGCTTATAAGCTGAAGAGTCATGCGACGAATCCTTGTCTTGTTTCAGTCTGGTCTGCAGACGGGGGCATACGATTTCTGAGTTTTACGGCGGTCCGCGCCTTTCGCGGCGGAATTTAACAACTATTGTTTTAGTAGTAAATCCTGATTTTAAGATTTCAAACTCTGATTTCAGGATTCCAGAAAAAAACAACCTCCCCCATCACAAATGAATTTCCAAAATCCAGGCTGGCAGTATCAAAACCGTGATTTAGAGTTAGATTAAGAGATTTTGCGATTTAATAAATGTTCATATGAATACATTGTTTCGTACTAAATGAAACTTAATTATTGACAATTGCGAATCGCATCTGTATGGTTTTATATATATTATATATAGAGATAGCGCTATTTTAGTATGCCCACCACAAAACCTTCCCACCTCAATCAGAATCGACATGAATACATTGCCTTACGCTGCTTCATTCCGTCAGTTCGTATTTCTCCTGGTTGTGATTCTTCTGAGTACCGTTACCGGTAACTTACGGGCTGAAGAAAAAGAATCACCGGTCAGTTTCGTCAATGATGTGGTACCAGTCCTGACTAAGGCTGGATGCAATATGGGGGTTTGCCACGCCAAAGCCGGCGGTGGGCAGAATGGTTTTCAGCTGTCCCTGCTGGGATTTGAACCCCTGGATGATTATGACAGCCTGGTGAAGGAAGCCCAGGGACGTCGACTGTTCCCTTCGGTACCTTCCAAAAGCCTGCTGCTGACCAAAGCTTCCAATGAAAATCCCCATGGGGGCGGAATCCGTCTCCCGCGCGATTCGGAAGGTTATCAGGTCATCCGTCGCTGGATTGAAGAAGGAGCCCGCTACTCAACCGGAAATGAGCCAACACTGGAATCAGTTGAAGTTCAGCCGGAACGTGGTGTGGTGAATATGGGGGAAACCCAACAGCTGAAGGCGATTGCAAAATATTCGGATGGAAGCGTTCGCGATGTGACCGAGATTGCATTATACGAGTCAAACATCAAATCCATGGCGGAAGCAACCGAGGAAGGTGTCGTCAAAGTTCACGACATTCCCGGCAAAGTGGCAGTGATGGTTCGCTATCAGGGTAAGATTGCGGTCTTCACAGCTGCGATTCCACTGGGAGCTCCGATTCAGGAAGTGCCTTCGGAAAAGAACATGATTGACCGTCATGTCTTTGCCAACCTGAAGGAACTGGGCATTCCTCCCTCACCGGTCTGTGATGACCAGACATTCCTGCGTCGCGTGACTCTGGATATCTGTGGTCGCTTTCCGACACAGGAAGAAACCGAAACCTTCCTGGCGAGCACTGATCCGAAAAAACGGGATGAGCTTGTGGAGCGTCTGCTGCGAAGTCCCAACTATGCGGACTACTTTGCATCGAAGTGGACGCCGTTGCTGAAGAACCGCCGCGATGCCGCCAATGATATTACTTCGAACTTTGCCTTTCATGCCTGGATTCGAGACAGCCTGCTGGCGAATGTCCCCTATGATCAACTCGTTCGCGAGCTGCTGGGAGCGACTGGAACCGTCGTCAGCAATCCGCCTGTTGCG
>JAGQQP010000414.1 GCA_020426085.1 Planctomycetaceae bacterium
AATCGTTAGCTGCATTTTCGAAATTCGTGACGAACAGATCCAGCAGACCGTTGCGATTGAAGTCGGCACAGGCAATTCCCATTGAGGACTGCGGTTCCCCCTGGTCCCCCACCGCAACACCCAGGACCAGCGCCTGTTCTTCAAATTTCAGATTCCCCTGATTCAGAAACAGAAAGTTATCGGTAGTGTCGTTGGCGACAAAAATATCGAGCAGGCCATCCCGATTCAGATCCACAATCTGCACGGCCAGTCCTTTTCCGCCGGTCGCCTGAATGATGCCTGCAGACTCTGAACGATCAACAAACCGACCATCTCCCAGATTTTCATACAGGAGATCCTGCTGCGCGATCCTGCCGATCGGACCGCAGGAAATCTTTACCCGCTGAGCACCAATCGTCGTATAGCAGGGAGGATCGTCGCGGGAATACTCAACATAGTTGGCCACATACAGGTCCAGGTCTCCATCCCCGTCCAGATCACCAAAGGCGGCACTGGCGCCCCAGCGTTCGTCTCCGGTCAGGGTTGCCTCCGTGATATCAGAAAAAGTGCCGTCCCCGTTATTTTGCCAGAAATAGTTTTTCCCGTACGCACATAAATACAGGTCGACAAATCCGTCATTGTTATAATCTCCAGCGGCAACCCCCATACCGAAGTCAGACCGTTCTACACCTGCCGCCGCAGCAACATTTTCAAATTTCAGCGCTTGCGGGAGCTTTCCTGTAGAACGATACAGCTGATGCACTTCGCCTGCGTTCTCAGCCGGGCGATCAAAATGGGAGCCATTGGAAAGAAACACATCCAGACAGTGGTCGCCATCAAAATCAAACAGCGCGACGCCGCCTCCGTTCTGTTCCACCATATAATGCTGCGGACTGGGATTTCCATAATAGGTAAATTTGATTCCGCTCTGGTGAGCGATGTCCACAAACTGAAACGGGGATGGCTTCGCAGGGACCTGCGGAGTCGATCTGTTTACCTTGATCACGGGCGCAACCTGACTGCCAGACGATTGCTCTGGCTCGGATTTGTTCTGTTCACAACCACTGACAGAAAAAATGCAGAACAGGAACAGTACAACCGGAAGTCGGTGATCTTTTTTGAACGGGACCAAATTTATCTCACCCCTGAATCGGCAACTAATTTGAAAGCGACGGACTGCCAGATCATTATTTGTAAGAGTCCACTCAGATTCAATCGAATTCTCTGATTGTTCCGCGAGCACACCGAGAAGAACAGGGGACAGACTTCTCTCAACCTGAATCAGGATTGATTTGCTTTCCCTCAATAAACATTGTTAAATAGGATCATACAACGGTTGCAGTACCGAAGCGAGTCAATCCTCGGCGGAATTCCTTGCGTTGATTCCCTGAAAGATCGCCCAGACACGGGTTGGCATAGTAAGATCACCATCAATGAATGATATCGTTCCTGTAGAATCAGCCCCCTCCTCTCTGACATCTGAAAATGTAGAGCAACATTCATTACTGAAAGTCTCTATACTCTATCTGGTTCTTCTGCTTCTCGTCTTCTCCCGCTGTCTGTCGTATCCACTTCTGGACTGGGACGACGAGATGCATCTCACACAGAACCCCAATCTGAATCCCGTCACTCTCAGCAGCCTGGGAACCATCTGGTCCGAACCGTACGAAGGTTTGTACATCCCCCTCAGCTACACTTTTTTTGCGGCTGAAACCGCAATCACCCGACTGCTGGGAGGACAGAATCAGGATGAACTCTCACCCTACCTGTTTCACGCAGGCAGCCTGTGCCTGCATCTCATCAATTCTCTACTGATCTATCGGATTCTGTTACTGCTGATCAATGACAGACGCGCTGCCTGCCTGGGTGGCCTGTTATTTCTGCTACATCCCCTGCAGGTGGAATCGGTCGCCTGGATCAGTGAAACGCGGGGACTGTTGAGTAACTGTTTTTCTATCGCCGCCATTTATTATTCGCTCAAATTTGCAAGTCGAAACGAGACACGCGAGTTGCCAGCTGCTTCTCCCACTTCAAACTCAGAAGCGGTCTCGCGGGGACCTCTGATTGCCGCCAGCGCCTGTTTCCTGCTCTCCCTACTGGCCAAACCCAGTTCTGTGACGACTCCACTGATCATTGGAATTGTTGTATTCGGCTTTTTCCCTGCTCAATTCAAATCTCTGCGTCTCTGGATTGGCGGCTGGTTGATCCTGGCGGTCGCGTTCATCCTGCTGAATCGGGGAGAACAGGCAGAACTCATCTTTGAAAGTCCGCTCTGGGCGCGCCCGTTAATCGCCGGCGATTCGCTGGCCTTCTATTTTTGGAAGCTGGTCGCCCCCTATCCACTGGCAATGCAGTATGATAAAAGTATCCGTCTGATTCTGGACGAGGGATCATTGTACTGGTTCTGGATCATTCCCTGTGTCCTGTTATTGACTGCCTGCTTTGTCAGACAACGTCGAATCTGGTTGACGATCGCGGGAATCTTCATCGCGGGTCTGCTGCCGGTCCTGGGACTCATTCCCTTCGCGTATCAGTTTGTTTCCAATGTTGCAGACCGCTATGTTTACCTTTCCATGCTGGCCCCTGCTCTGGCGGTGGCCTGGCTGCTCCGTGGCGTTTCCAGTCTGGCGCCGCGGATCGTAGTCATAGTCATCCTCATGGTTTGTGCCGGCTTGAGTTTTTTTCAGACAGCGACCTGGGCCGGCAACCAGAGCCTGTATCAGCATTGCCTGGCGGTGAACCCGCGTGCGTTCATCGCATTAAGCAATCTCGGGCATCTCGCGTATCAGACAGAAAAATATGACACCGCCCGGCATTACTTTGAAAAGTCTCTGGCAATAATCCCCGATGATGCGGGCACTCATCAGAACCTGGGCGCCACCCTGACAAAACTCGGTAAGGAATCAGAAGCACTTAAACATTATCAACGCGTGCTGGAAATCGATCCGCAGCATCCCGGAGCTCACCAGGCATTGGGAGTGTATCAGGAATCACAGAACCAGCTCGAAACAGCGTTCGATCATTATCTGCAGGCCGTACAGGCAGACCCGCAAAACAGCAGTGCACTGCAGGGACTGGGAAATATTGCCCGCAAACAGCAGAAATTTGACGATGCCTTAAAATATTATCAACGGGCTTTACGCTTTCAACCTGATGACGCTGCCCTGCATCAAAACCTGGGAATGCTCTACCTGGAACGGGGAGAAGAGCAGCGCGCCCAGCAGGAATTTGAACTGGCAAGAAAGCTGGGGGCCATCAATCCCGCCAGCGAATTCAACCTGGGTCTGATGGCAGCCAAAAATCAAAATCTGCCTCTGGCAATCCAGCATTATGAAACGGCTCTGAAAAATATTGATCCACAGACTTCGGCAGAACTGTATCAGACTGTACGCCAGGAACTGGCGCTCACTTCCAATCTGCTGGGTACCTTTCTCCAGCAACAGGGACAGCACGCGGAGGCGGTACGCCGATTTGAAACTGCGATCAAATATGCGGATGACTTTGCTCCTGCTTATTACAATCTCGCAGAATCATTGCAGCAACTGCAACAAACGACGGCTGCACTCTCCGCGCTGAACAAGGCCCTGAAACTGGTCCCCGCAGGATCGGAGCCGGCACGAGATATCCAAAATCGAATTGATTTGTATCAAAAACAATAGAATCCACGTGATCGCAGAACTTATAATCAAAGACTCCAACTTCTGAAACCTTTTCCGTCAGATCGAAACTCCCTTGAACCAGTCTTCCGAAAATCCAACCAGTCAGAACACAACTGAGACGACGGAACGCAGCAGAAAAAAAAACATTCTGTTTCGTTTCGCCGCTCTGGGAGTGGGACTGCTGCTCAGTCTGATTGTCGTGGAAACGGTCGTACGTATCTTCCATGTCGACCCTCCCCGACTGATTTCCAAGCGACAACTGACCGAACTGACCGGACTGACCAATCAGAAGCCGATCACCTACTATCAATGCTATCCCGACAATCCTCACGACGAATTTTCTCCCCTGCCCGATACCTCACAGGGAAAATGGGAACTGTTGACCTATACGCTCAACCCGAAACCACTCCCCCTGGACCGTTTGAATGAGACCCCCTGGTGCGTGAAATACACACATTCTACGAAGGGAATCAGAGACCGCGAATATCCAGACAAAACGCCCGAAGGAGTGATGCGAATTGCCTGTGTGGGTGATTCGTTTGTCTTCGGCGAGGGGGTTCCCATTGAAAAAACCATCTCCCGTCAACTGGAGTCTCAACTGGGGAAAAAATATGAAGTCATCAACGGCGGACAGGTCGGTGCTAACACCATGGATGAGTTGCAGATTCTGGCGGCCATCGCTCAGGGAGCCGACTGTCATCGTGCGATCTTTGTCTTTATCCCGAATGACATTCCTCTGCACCCGCGACTCGCGGACCGTCAAAAGTACATCAACGACCTGGTTCAGATCCGCGATCAATACCTCGACGATTACAAAAAGAACAGCTGGCATGGAGGCAACCTGAAATCAGTTGCCCTGCTGACCGCTCCTTTCGAAATG
>JAGQQP010000415.1 GCA_020426085.1 Planctomycetaceae bacterium
CTGATTGTGGTACTGGCCTGGCTGGTGATCTCGGGGCGTCTGATCTACCTGCAGTACATCGGGCATCGTCAGTTTGCCCGGGTTGTGGCACGACAGCAGGTCTATAAAGAAAAAATACCCGCCCGACCGGGTGATATTCTCGACCGGAATGGTCGACTGCTGGCAACCACGATTGTCAGCAACAGTCTGTATGTCGTTCCCCAGAGGCTGGAAAATCAGCAGCAGATCGCTCGGATCTGTGAGATTCTGCAGCTCGATCAGTCTGCCTTCCGTAAGCGGTTGCACGAAAACCAGGACAAACTATTTTTGTGGGTGAAACGTCGCCTTTCTGATCAGGAACTGTCCGGAATCCGGGCATTAAATCTTTCCGATGACGCCTGGGGATTTCGACAGGAATACCGCAGGCAGTATCCACAGGGCGCATTAGCGGCGCACGCGCTGGGACTGCGGGACATTGATGGAAAAGGTCAGGGGGGGCTGGAAGAAGCGTTCGATCATCTGATCTGCGGGCAGGATGGTTATCGCTTTCTGATCCGCGATGCACATGGACGCGTGATTGAAGTTCGCAATGACTCACGTGTGGCTGCAAAAAACGGCGAAACACTGGTAGTGACTCTGGATTCCATCATTCAGCTCTACACAGAGCGGCAGCTGCAGTCGATTGTAGAAGAATGGAAGCCTAAAAGCGCCTGTGCGATCGTGATGGATGTCAAAACCTGTGAAGTCCTGGCGATGGCATCGGTACCGACTTTCGATTTGAATCACCCGGAAGGGATTAATGAAGCTGCCTGGAAAAATACCGCCATCGCATCGATCTACGAGCCTGGTTCCACACTCAAGCCGTTTATCGTTGCCGCGGCACTCGAAAAGGGATTGATTCAAACTGACGCAGAGTTTGATTGCGAGAATGGCGAATACCGCATGGGAAAGCGGCTCTTACACGATCACCACAGTTACGGCATGCTGAGTGTGACCGACGTGCTTGTGAAGTCGAGCAATATTGGTATGGCGAAAATTGGTGAGAAGCTGACAAACCCCGGACTGTATGAAGCAGTGACCGCCTTCGGCTTCGGACAGAAAACCGGTATCCAGTTACCCGGTGAACTGGGAGGGATTGTCAGGCCGATCAAAGACTGGAATATCTATTCGACGGGTTCGGTCCCAATGGGGCAGGAGATTGCCGTCACTCCAGTACAGTTGATTACCGGGCATGTGGCTCTGGCAAATCAGGGAAAGTTGTTGAATCCACGTTTGATCCGCGATCAGATCGACCACAATTACTTTCCCTGTTCTGAAGAAGAGTCAGCTCAGGTGCGTCCGCTGGTTTCGACCCCCATTGTTTCTCCAGAAGTGGCAGACTGGCTGGTTCAGGTGCCTATGGTGGAAACGGTTAAACGAGGGACAGGGCGAAAGGCCCAGCTTGAAGAGTATGTGGTGTTTGGGAAGACAGGAACCGCCCAGAAACCCGATCCCAAAACGGGCAAGTATTCCTCAGAGTTACATGTCAGTTCCTTCATTTGTGGCGCCCCGGCGCATGATCCCCGTGTTCTCGTACTGGTTGTGGTGAATGAGCCTTCCGTGGGTGAGAACCATTATGGGGGAACCATTGCCGGGCCACCTGCTGCAGAAATCCTGAAGCAGACATTAATGTATCAACGGGTTCCCTTTGATCATTCCAGTAAGATGCCTCCGGAACGGACGGCGCAACGATTTCGAAATGCGCTTCGCTGAGTTATTCAGTTTACCTGTTTTGTGGTTTGTGGAATGCAGGAGCAGTACTTCTCTCTGCTAACAGGGGCAGACTTGAATCAATATTGACAAAAATTCGTTTTTTTTAGTATTAATGCTCAAGTTTCATCTCTCTCCCATTCAATTCCTGAACAATTACAAAACTCTCACATTAATTCTGCGAAGTGGTTTTCTTCCCTTTGTGGAATACGACAAGTCCTTACAGCAATCCTGCTGATCACTCCCGTTTTCCATTCCAGAAATTATCTGCTGATTTCAAATCAGGTTCCGAATCCTTGATGGGGACGAGCCGATTTTGTCACAGGCAGCTCAGTCATGGCCAAAGAAACAAGTGCACAACCAGAAGCAGATGAGTCAGCGAACGTTGCCGTTCAAGACCCACCTGAAAAATCGTCAGGGGACGCAGAAATCGAATCTGCTGTTTCCGATTCGGTTGGGTTGCGCGAACGATTAACTGGTTTTGTCAAATCGCGTTGGAAAATTCTGGCTGGTGTTGTGCCGGTACTTCTACTGCTGGGCGGATACCTGTTCTCTCTCACTGGTGAACCGGAAAAGACTCCCAAAGAAACACTGACAGAGGCACTGTTGATCCTGGAGTCAGCGACAGATATCAAAAAACGAAACGAAGCGCTCGAGCTGGCTTATGCATTGAAAAAACAGGAATATATGGATCCGGATTTTCCCGGTGCTTTGTATTTTATTTTTGGTGTTGTTGCTTTTCGGAATGCAGAAGAGCTGACCGGGGAAGCTCAGGATCAACAGTACCTGATCGCCAGTCGTTACCTGAAAGAGGCAGAACGCAGGGCCATTGATCACGAACATCGCCCTGAGTGGTGCTATGCATTGGGCACAAGTCTCTATATGTCGGGGTCTATTCAAAAGTCGCGTCCTTTGCTGGAAGAAGCGGTCAAGATGTTTGAGGAAGGTCAGCTCAATGCTTCGATGTCGCTGACGGATATTTATCTCGATCATAAAGAAGCCGCTGAGTTAAAGCAGGCATTCGATTTGAATTCACAATGCCTGCAATTGAATGATCTGGATCAGGAAACTCGGGATCGATTGTATTTACAGCGTGCACAGATTTTTCTGGCACAAGGCAAAAATGCCCAGGCACAGGAAGTTCTGGATCAGGTCAAACAGCAGGAATCTGTAAATCAGGTGACGGTTGTGTTTCAGGCACAAACCCTGATGGCAGAAGGAAATTACCAGGAAGCCTTAACGATTCTGGCACCGGTGAAAGACAATCTGGGGTTGGAACGCAAGTTTTCACGACAGGCGTCCTATCTGATGGGAGTCTGTGCAGAGTCGCTTGGAAATGCAGACGGTGCCATTGATTTTTTCGAGCAGACAACACACCGTTATGCAGGGACCCAGGAAGGTCTGGCTGCGTTTCTGCATCTGGCCGAACTGTTGCGAAAAAATGGACGTACTGAAGAAGCTTTGATCGCCTATCGAACGGCTCTAAAGTCAATCACAAGTCCGGATGAATTTCGCAATCGCTGGATCAGTCTGCAGGGCGTGAGGACTTATGTCCTGAATGCCTGGAACGACTGGGTCGATGAAGAGCGGATCAAAAATGATGTGACCTACTTCAATGCAGCGATTCAGCTGTCTGATTATCTGCCTCCGCTGTTGCCGGAAGTTCAGGCGAAGGAACTGGCTGCGAATGCCAATCGTCGCTGGGCAGAATATCTGCAACGCCGCTATGAAGAATCAACCTTTACGGAACAGGAGTCGCTCAGAAGCGAATTGAATGAGCACTGGAAACAGAGTGGACGGGCCTATTTTGAACTTGCCCGCCGATTGACGACTTCTGATCGTTATGCAGATATCCTTGCTATCTCTGCCAATCATTTTCAGAAAGGTCTGGACTTCGAGACCGCGCTGAAAGTGGCTACACGGTTCATTAATACAAATCCGGATAAGCAGATGCCACAGGCCCTGGTTCAGCGAGGCGAAATTTTACTGGAGCTGGATCGGCTCGATGAAGCCATTAACCACTTCGAACGGGTGATGACAAATTACCCGACTGACGTCTCTGCCTTTGAAGCGCAGTATCTACTGGGAATTGCTTTTCTGGAAAAAAATGAACTTGATCAGGCTCAAACTGTCTGGAAAGAAATTCTGGAGTCGAGCAAATTGAACCCCAAGGCAAAGCAGTGGGGAGATGCATTGTTTTCGCTGGGGAAGCTGAATTATCACCAGGGCAAGATTGTCGAGGCAGAAACACAGGGTGAGCCTGCCAAGGAGACTCCAGAAGGACAGGTTAAAGGTCCAGTTCAAAATCGATTCTATGAAGAGGCGACACGACGTTTGACCGAATATGTCAACCGGTATCCAGAGTCAGAAAAAATATCAGAAGCGCGTTATCTGCTGGCACGGTCGTTACAGAATCTGTCAGAACAGCCACTCAGGGAGATGAAGGAAGCCCGGACAGAAAACGCCCGACAGGAATTGAAACGTAAGCAGTTTGGCTATTTGAACCAGGCTCTGGCACAGCTTCAATTTCTGAATCGGGATTTGCGTCAACTGGAAAGTCGAGACCGGCTCGATGCGCTGGGCAAGCAGTTACTGAAGTCGAGCTGCTTCGGGAAAGCCCATATTTTGTATCTGACCGAAGAGTATGCCGATGCAATTAAATCGTACCATGATGCCGTAAACCGGTATCCGCAATGTACGGAAGTGTTGATTGCGTATATGAAAATGTCCGGCTGTTACGAAGCACTCGGTAAAAGAAATGAAGCCAAAAGTAT
>JAGQQP010000416.1 GCA_020426085.1 Planctomycetaceae bacterium
GGTCATCTCGCGAAACGGATTCAAGGCATCCTTAAACTCCCCGGTCTTCAACGGGTCAGACACCACACCCACCTTGTCTGCCAGTCCACTTAAATCAAAGCGGGGAATGATCACGCCCAGCGAACCGGTCCAGGTGGTCGGCTCTGCAAAGATCACTCCCTTTTCACCGGCCCCCATGGCGACATAATAACCGCCGGAAGCAGCCATCCGTTTCATCGAAACCACGATCGGTTTCTTCTTACGTAACTCGACCAGGCGATGGTAAATCTGATGACTGTCCGCAACCAGCCCTCCGGGACTGTCAATCTCCAGCAGAATTCCTTTCACACGATCGTCTTCCGCTGCTGCTTTGATCGATTCCAGAATCCGCTCGGTAAACGGAGGCATGATCGTGCCCGTGATCGAGATGATCGCGATCTTGTCGGCAGCAAACTGATCGCCGGTCTCAAACTGCTCGGTCGGACCGCCGGCAATGGTAAAGTATTCCTTGTACCAGGCATAAAAGCCCAGATTAAACAGCACGGAAATCATCAACAGAACGACCAGACTACGTGTCATCCAACGTCTTGCCGGCGGTGTGGGGGAACTGCTTTTTGTCACTTTTTCTCCGGACGTCTCTGCTGATGCCTGTTCTTCCTGCATCGCTGTAACTCCTTTTAAATCCGCCGTTTCGAATCCAGAAACCGCTCACACAATGAGGTGAATTGTTGAACTGACCGCTCAAAAAACAGTCTGATGATAAATGTAAAGATAGCAAAATTACAGCCGATAGCGACCCTGCGATGAGATTGTCGATAAAAACGGTCGTTCGGGTCGCCACAAAGATCCCGCCAGAATCTAGTTCTACAATCGACATAGGCATCAAAACCGGAGCAGATTAACGACGATAGAATTCCCAGCAGGGCTAGTCTGCATGATTGTGTCGATTATGCGGAACCAACCAGTTGAAAGCAATATACCGATTAATGAACTCTCATTGATTCGAGAAATCATTCACTCGGAAACTTTTTTTGAGTGCTGCCGAAAAACTCTTTTCATCAGTATTCAAGACTCAGGAACCAGGAGATTTCAGGAGATGATAGCAGGAACTCGCTTCTCCGCTCGCGTTATCTTATTTAGCGCAATTTCTGGCTTAGTGCTTACGAATTTGAATTTCCTTTCTGCGGAGGACACTTCCGTTGAGATTAATTCAAAACCACGTTCAAGTACCAAGGCAGTGCGGAACCCGCAAAGTACATTACAGAATGCCATTCAACGTGAAATGAATTCAGCACGTCGCAATACCACACTGCCTCGTGTCCGTTTTGCTCAGGCAGAACAGCAGCCTGCCGTAATTCAGCAGACTGGTTTCACGCTGAACCCGAAAGCACTCTTTCAGAAAAAGAGCAGCGAACCGGAACAGAAACGTCAGATCATTGTAAACAGCGGAGCTCAAACCGCTGCACCTCAATATAAAACTGCTGTTCCACTGCCCGAAGCCAAACCGGGACAGAGTGAAATTCAGCGTCAGCTGGAAGCATTGTACCGCCGCGATGGCCGTCAGATGCCTCCCATGTCGATGGATGCTCTCCCCAAAACAGCAGGCAATGCCGGCAGCGGACGGGGTACCGTTAACGCCTCTCCCGCACAGCAGACTCCTGCCACAACGGCGCAATCGTCTCCTGCTCCTCAGCAGGCTGCTCCCCAGCAGGCAAAACCTCAGAACGTCATTGTCGCACCACAGCAGAATGTGGCGCAGCAACCTGAAGAAAAACCAAAATGGTACGAAAAGTTCCTGCCAGCCAAGAAAACACCGAAAAAGCTGCCGAAAGCAAATCAGATTGCCAAGAAGGCACCAGTAGATGCTTCGGAAGTGGAAACTGCACAGCAACCTGCCACACCAGACTTTGCTCCTGCACCCGCTCCGGAAAATCAGCCAGTGGTAACCGCTCCGGAACAACCGACCGATTCTCCCGAGTCCGTCGCCAGAACCATGTCTCCTGATGGAGAAGAACTGGACGAAGACGATCTCGAAGAACTGCGGGAAGAAGCGGAAGAACGCCTGGAAGAACAGCGGATCGCTGCAGAAAAGCTGGCGAAAAAAGCAGCCGGGGAAATGCCGGTGATCGTAGAACAATCGCCTGAAACCGAAGCAGCGAAAGTCGCCGCTAATCCAGAAGATGATTTCAAGAATCTGTTTCCTGAAATGTCTGAAGAAGAAGCCGACGGTATGAATAAAGCGAAGGTAGCAGAGAAAGCTGCCGGCAGCACTCCTTTCAGTGGACTTGTCCTCGAAGAAGAAGGTCTGAAGAAGTCTGCTGAAAAACCGGCTGAACCTGCAACGCCAGCCCAGGAAAAAGCACCTCAGGTTGCTCAGGAAAAACCGGAGAAAGAATTCAATCCGTTCGAACCACAGCCACAACCCCAACCCACCGGGGAAAAAGTGGCCAAGGAAGAGAACCCGTTTGAAGTCCCCGTCGCCAAAACGGCAGAGAAAGCAGAAATGCCTGCTGCTAAAGTCGAGGAGACCGAAAAGCCGGCTGCTCAACCTGAAGAAAAGATTGTCGAGAATACACCTGAAAAACCAGTCGAAGACAATCCTTTCAAACCACAACCAGAACAGAAACTGGACACGCCGGCTCCTGCACCAGAGAAACAGGTCGCCGCAAGTGAGCACGACAGTTCGATTGATCAGAAACTGGCTCTGATTGCCAGCCGGGGAAATATCAAAGGTCTGAAAGGCTTCTGCCCGGTCGCACTGCGAGACAGTCGACTGCTGGTCGACGCTCGACCCGAATTCAGTTCTTCCTACAAATCGATGAATTATCAGTTTGCCTCACTGGAAAACAAATTGAAGTTTGACCGCGAGCCTGCCAAATACGCACCGGCAGCTGGCGGAAGTGATATCGTGCTGCTGGTTGACAAACAGGATGACCAGGAAGGGACTCTGGACTTCGCGTCCTGGTACAAAGGTCGCCTGTACCTGTTCAGCAACAAAACGAATATGAGTGTATTCATGAAAACTCCTGCTCTCTATGTAGGTGTTGAATAACTAAGTGAGCTTTGTTCCTGCTGCTCCTGGTAAGCTCCCGATGATCTTTATGATGATCGGGAGCTTTCTTTTTTGTCTGAACAGCAGCCCCCAGCTCCGATGAAACACTGAAAAGATTCGACTTGACTCCCCCTCGCTCCCCACCAGAATAAGCGTCTAAGTGAGTCGCGCGCGTGACCAGTTTACAGTGCACTGAAACACGAGCCAGTTGTTCCAACTCTTCACTGCATTCAGGCCTGTTTTTTCCAGATTTGCACTGCCAGAAACCACACCCGTTCGTGATGTCACCCTGCGGGTCGCCACACCATCGACAAGATTCAGCCCGGCACCGTCTCGACATCGCAATTGCTCGCCCCTGTATCACCCTGTATCGCCACAAGGTTCGAAAAAACCCCTTGCTTCCCATACGCCACCCCCTAAGATAACCCTCGCACAAAAAAACAAACCCGATTACCCAATCCCCAGACATCACGACCTCCTTTCGTGTCATTTCATATTTTTAGTGGTAGTTTAATTCCAGTGGCAAGGAGTCAATGTTGCTGATGAAACAGACTGGATATCCAGGAGATCATTCATGACGGATCTAATTCCTGATATAATTCAGACAGTGCAGAATTGTTGGCGTACTCTAAAACTTTATGCATCGCCTCAGTCAGACAGGGTTTTACTTTCTGCATCCAGGGAGGTCGAATCTGCATCACGTGATAACAAAACACGTCCAAATCTTTAAAACACTCATCATTAACCAGATCTTCCGCAGCGTTCAGAACAGCTTGCTCATCAAGACTAAAGAGCGCTGACAGTGCTGACTGATAAACGGGCCAGTTCATATCCAGTAGAAGTTCAATTAATTGACGGGCACAGATATCAGCTAGAGGAGAACCAATCCTCTCAATGAGGCCAACAATGTGACAGTCATACTTGGTAAGCTGCAGCTTATGAATGGATTCGATTGTCTCCCGGGAATGTTGTACGAGCCATTCCTCAGCAGCCAGCAGTTGCCTCTCTCTTGCATCCGCAGGATTGAAAGCAGCATCCTGTTCTCTAAGTAAATTGATCTTCTCTGAAATTTCTACTTCAAACCGGTTCATGACAGTTCACTCGTATGATGAATATTGCAAATCAGAACAATCCAGAAAGCTTTACGTAGAACTATAATACTACCGGTTCACCAACTCTGCACCATTCACTTTCCTTTCGTGTCATTTCGTATTTTTCGTGGTAGAACTATCTAATTCCCGAGTGCCACAGTCGGCTTGTCCGACTGTGCTCGAATAACTCTGCCACCTAAAAAGCGAGCAGGAAACTGACAGATCAATTCTCAATCATAAATTACGAACGACCAGCTGAATTGTAGGGGTTGACCCATGTGTCAACCCGCAGAGCCAGCATTCACTTCTTAATCAACAACCAACCTGCCAACAGATTCTACCCGATATCTCCACCTCTACGCAGATAAACATCCCGCAC
>JAGQQP010000417.1 GCA_020426085.1 Planctomycetaceae bacterium
ACCAATGCGAAGAAGATCAGGCCACCCCGTTCGGCATGGTCTGCCCGGATTGCAAGCGCCGACTTTATACCAGACCTCCGCGCGGTAATCTGATGAGCTTCTGGGAAAGTCAGCCCGTCGCATTCACACTCGATCGTGAGCCCTGCTTTGCTTACTCACTGATGTGGGAAGACTATCGCATCCGTTCGATTCATCTGCCCGAGCAGAATATCGAATCGCCTGAATCGACTGAAGTCCAATCTCATTCCTGATGTAAGCGAGCTTGCCGATTGAATTGATCAATCGGCTGCCAGATCGCTGTCTTTCAGATCAGTCACAAACATACAACCCGGGCTATGTGTAATGGCAAATTCCGGTTTGGCCTGCATTAGTACTGCCTGCGGTGTCACGCCACACGCCCAGAAGACCGGCAGTTCATCTGGTTCTACCGCGACGGCATCTCCGTAATCGGGTGATGTGAGGTCGGCAATTCCCAGTTGTTCCGGAAAACCAAGATGCAAGGGGGCACCGTGAACCGAGGGAAATTGTCCCGTAATCTGTACGGCACGGATGGCATCCGCCGGTTTGAAAGGTCTCATTGAAACTACAAGCGGCCCGCTGAACATACCCGCTGATTCACAAGCGATCATTGTGCGATACATGGGCACGTTGACTCCCTGGTCAATGTGCCGCACGGAAAGCCCGGCTTCGATTAATGCTGATTCAAATGTAAAGGAGCAGCCGATCAGGAACGCCACCAGATCATCCTGCCAGAGCGAAGCGATTTCAGTTGGTTCCTCCACCAGTTCCCCTCGACGCCAGACGCGATAGCGGGGAAGATCGGTCCGCAGATCAGAGGCTTCTGCCAGTTGATGCGGACAGGGATCACCGGGGGCAGTGACTTCCAGCAGAGGACAGGGTTTAGGGTTCTTTTCACAGAATTCCTGAAACTGCCGGGCTTCTGCCTGCGGAAGTATGACGAGATTCGCCTGGGCAAACCCGGGGGCGAGCCCCGATGTCTGCCCGGTGAATTCTCCATTGCGACATGCCTGTCGCACGAGTGCGCCTGTCTTCAAAGAAGCTCGATCAACGCTCATTGCAGACTACTTTTCAGTGGCAATGACTTTGGAGCCTGTGATTTTGACATCTTCCAGCGGTCGGTCGCTGTGGTTGGTTTCCACATCGCCGATCGCCAGCACAACGGCTTCACTTTCAGCATCGCTGGTTTTCCCGAAGACTGTGTACTGGTTATCCAGGTGAGGAACACGACCCAGGCAGATGAAGAATTGTGAGCCGGCGGAATTCGGATCGCTGGTACGCGCCATGGAAAGGACGCCGGTTTCGTGAGGCAGATTATTGAACTCTGCATCAATGGTGTAACCGGGACCACCAGTACCCGTACCATGGGGGCAGCCGATCTGGACAACAAAATCGGGAATAACCCGATGGAAAATAATTCCATCATAAAAGCCGATTTTTGTCAGACCAATAATGTTTTTACAGTGTCCCGGCGCTACATCGGGATACAGGTCCATTTTAATAGTGCCTTTTGTGGTTTCGAACACGACCTGATAGTTGAACTTTTCAAAATCAACATCAGCCAATGCAGCATCCACTTCAGCACGACGGTTTTCGGACACGATAATTTTCCTTCTCTCTAAACTGGGTTGCCTGTCATTTTTACTGTAGTTTGGCCCTACGCGTCACCTTACCTCCTGACAACGAAAATCACAAAGCAGATCACGGCAATAATGTCCAGAACCTGCATTTCTGGTGCAGGGGTTCTCGGAAAGTGTTCGAGCCGGTGAACAGATAGTAAAAAATCAGAGTAGATTACTCTGGTTTCCCAAATCCGCCGCCGCCGGGAGTTTTAATCGTCAGTTTATCGCCGGCATCGACGGAGAGGGAAAATTTCCCGCCCAGTGATTCAACTGGGGAACCACTGGCTTTCTCCAACAGGTTTTCGCCGCTCTTGCCTGGAGAACCGCCGTCCAGCCCGAAGGGGGCAAATTCCCCTCTTCGTTCGGAGATCAGAGAAATTTTTAATGGCTTCAGAAATTCAATCTGACGAATTATTCCGTCGCCACCATGGTGCAGACCTGCGCCGCCGGAGCCCCGGCGAATCGAAAATTCGTGTAATCTAACAGGGTAGCGGCGTTCGATGATCTCGGCATCCGTCAGGCGGGTATTTGTCATATGGGTATGCACGGCATCGGCGCCATCCTGTTCGGCGGTGGCGCCGCTTCCGCCACAGATGGTTTCGTAATAGCCAAACGTTTCGTCGCCAAACGTCAGGTTGTTCATGGTTCCCTGACTGGCGGCGGCTTTGTTGAGCGCACCCAGCAGGGTATCAACAGTGCGTTGTGATGTTTCCACATTCCCGCCGACCATCGCCGCACATTCTGCAGGTGTCGGGCGTTCGGGGGGATTGAGAAAACATTCGGGTAAAATGATGTCGATCGGAGTCAATACGCCGCTGTTCAAGGGGATATCTTCCTGGATCAGACAGCGGAAGACATATAGGACGGCGGCATTCACAATGGCCCGGTTCGCATTCAGGTTGGTTTCCAGTACCGGTCCGGTCCCTGTGAAATCGACGACTGCACTGGAGCCTTTGATGGTAATTTTTACCGAGAGGGGCGCGCCATTATCCAGATGATCGGTGAAGGAGTATTCGCCATCTTCAATTTCAGATAAAGCAAGTTGCATTTTTTCCGTGGCTGCCTGCTGGATATGCTTCATGTAAGCCAGGACTACGGTCAGCGAGTAGCGTCGGACCAGATCGTTCAGCAGACTTACACCACAGTTGTTGGCGGCAACCTGGGCAGAGACGTCCGCCAGGTTATCTTCGACGGAGCGGGAGGGATGCTCCCCGGATAACAACAGTTCGCGTAAGTCGTCTTCACGAGAAATGCCCCTGTCGACCAGTTTGAAGTTGCGGATCAGTACCCCTTCGTCTGCCAGTGTTTTAGAAAAGGGGGGCATGCTGCCGGGCACGATCCCGCCAATCTCTGCATGGTGTGCGCGACTGGCTGTGAAGAAGATCAGTTCCTTTGATTCCGGATGATGCACGGGAGTGATGACCGTCACATCGGGAAGATGCGAGCCCCCCCGGTAAGGATCGTTGGTCACGAAGACATCGCCTGGTGCCAGGTCCGGGTTGTCGGCGATGATCCGCTTGACTGTTTCACTCATCGCACCCAGATGCACGGGGATATGCGGCGCGTTGACCACCAGATCGCCGTTGGCAGAAAAGACGGCACAACTGAAATCGAGACGTTCTTTGACATTGGTTGAGATCGAGGTCCGCTGCAGCGTGATCCCCATCTGTTCGGCAATGGAAGCAAACAGATTGTTGAAGATTTCCAGCATGACAGGGTCGGCTGTGGTGCTGATGTCTGTTGGCGTTGAAGAATTCTCAGCAGTATCCTGAATCAGAGTTTCGCCGCGTGAAAGGATGCGGGCTGTGAAACCCGGATCAATGATGACAGTGGAAATTGCTTCACAGATAATGGCGGGACCGGAGATCTGATCGCCGGGATGCAGGTCTTCGCGCAGGTAGACTGCCGTGGGCTGGATCGTTCCCTGAAAACAGGCCTGCGTGGTCTCCAGTGGTTCAGGGCTGCGAGGAATCAGTTCGCTTTCCGGGAGGTGAGGTTCTTCCATGCGCCCGACAATCTCGGTACGCATCGCGGTGACTTCGACGGCCCGGCTGCTGTGAATGTAGCCATACAATCGCTGGTGTTCCTGTTCAAACCGGTTAAGCTCATCCTTGTCTGACTGACAGGTTACCTGGATAGTCGCGTCAGTTCCCAGGTAACGCATTTCGAGTGAGTGCAGGGGGGCATCAATACGTTCCGGGGGAATGCCTTCAGCGCGGACTTCTGCGTACACACTCTGGTCGAGTTCAGTGAATCGCTGCTGCAGTTCCTGTTTAAGATCGGCAGACCAGGTCTGCAGGACCGACTGCTGTCCGAACCGTCGCACGTCAGCCTGTCCAATGCCAAACGCGCTGAGAATTCCTGAATAGGGATGAATCAACACTTCATGAATACCGAGTGAACGGGCAATGGCACAAGCATGCTGAGAACCAGCGCCGCCGAAACTGACGAGGGCGTAATCGGCGGGATCATAACCTCGCGCCACCGAGATATTGCGGATGGCGCGAACCATGTTCGCGTTCGCGATCTGCAGGAAACCTTCCGCCAGTTCGAGGGGCGTGTAGGTTTTTCCCATGGGAGACGCGGCGATCTCCGCACAGAGTTGCGTAAGTCGCTGCTCGACGGCGTGTCTGTCTAAGACGAAGGGAAAACGAGCGGGAATGATTTTGCCGAGGTACAGGTTCAGGTCGGTGACGGTGAGCGGGCCGCCCCGTCCGTAACAGGCCGGGCCAGGATCTGCGCCGGCGCTGTCGGGACCGACGTGCAGTTTGATGCCGTCGAAGCCGCAGATACTGCCTCCGCCGGCTGCCACTGTTTCAATACTCAGCATGGGGGCCACGATCCGCACGCCCGCTTT
>JAGQQP010000418.1 GCA_020426085.1 Planctomycetaceae bacterium
AGGTGGAGAGGTAGATGTACTCACTGACGAAACGAATTGAACCGTCGGCCATTCCCATATGCAGTCCTCCCTGGTGCGGGCTGCCGAATGAATAATTGCAGTCCCGCCACTCGTCTGGTCCAAATGAAATGACACAGTCTTCAATGGATTTAAAGGGAGGCATGAAAGTGGATCGAAGCGAATGATGCATGCCTTCTGTCCAGAATGCGTGCCGGCGGGCAACCACATCCTGGTTATCGATGGCGGTGACTGTTCCTGAATAGTCGGTTTGAGTGTCGTTGAGTTCGGCTTCACCGATAATAAAAGTATTTGTGAGACCATCCTCGATGTCGAGGAAACGGTTTCCACTGTTGGGAGTCATGATTCCCCGATCACCAGAGCGGGAGGGGCCGGAATAGATGGCCCAGAAATGACCATTCGCAGCGTTAAACTTATTGCCCGAGCTGAAAGCGTAGCTGCTGGTGTAGGACGAACCGGAGTCCGAGGAATCCAGGTGTCCGTCACGCGGGTTCAGCTTCAGGTTCAGGATTTCGCGATCCGCTGAAGGGCACTGATACACGGGCAACCTGGTCTGATTCAGGAATGCCAGCTGGTCAACCTGCTTTAGGCCTCCCTGTTGATCGGGGCTGCCTCCTGTACCGATGTCGAAGTTGTAAAGGTTATACAGCGCACTCTGGTTGAGAAACGGGAGCAGCATCACAAACCCGGTGGCGCGATTCTCCAGCCCGGAAACTGTTAAACCCGGATTGGATCTGGTGTAGTAGCCTGCGGGAAACATACCATGAGTTTCGTGGTAGTTGTGCAGAGCCACGACGATCTGCTTGAGCTGGTCTTTGCATGTGGACCGGCGCGCAGATTCGCGCGCCTGTTGAACTGCTGGCAGCAGCAGTGCTATGAGAACGGTGATCATCGCAATGATCACCAGTAATTCGACCAGGGTAAACCCGGTCCTTCTGTGCATAGGGGACATAATTGCTCTCCGTGGATAATAAAAAATAAAAAATCAAAATCAGAGAAGAAGCAGTGATACAGAAAAAATGAAGCATGAGTGCCTGCTTTCAATAAGACTGAGATGAATTGGTGTGTGAATTCTGAGATCCACTTTGAATGTTCGAAATAAGGCCCGGATAGGAATTGAAGGAAGAAGCGCGGTTCGATTTTATATGAAAATATTCTGATGTACAATATTTTTACTGTATGTTGAAAATTGCTCAAATTTGTATAGACCTGATTTTTTTGCATTCTCGCCGGATTCGAGAAATGCGGGAGGATTGTCCCTGCAATACAGGATGGCATTGTCCGCTTTAGGGGCGAATCAGAAGAAGCGTTCAGGCTGTTTCAATTCCCGGTATGATCTGCTTTCCTCATAATTGAGAATTTCCATTCTGAGGCCTCCCGACTCCAAGAAACTTGATGTTACGTCCGCCGTAATGGATTGCTTACTTTTCTGCATACATCTATTCTTGCAGTTTAGATGGGGGTTCTTCTCTACTTCATCAAGTGAAAATTCCGCTCTGACCATCGGATGACACATCAGTCAATCAAGGCAAATTCTGTCTGTTGAAGTGTTTTTTCCTCGAAAGGTCTTATCAGGTAAAGCAAAAATGGATCGTTTTCTGTTTCCAAAATGGGCGAATACCGTTGTTCCGGTGCTGGGTGCACTGGGAGCGATTGGCGCCTTGTATGTAGTTGGTATGGTTGCCTTTGGGGCCAGTCCTGATACTACGGATGTCGGCTATCAACCCGAGCAGCCACTCCCCTTCAGTCATAAATTGCACGCAGGCAAGCTGAAGCTGGATTGTCGCTACTGCCACAATACTGTTGAAGTGGCCGGGCATGCTGCGATTCCTCCTACCAAGACCTGTCTGAACTGTCACAGTGGTGCTGATGCCAACGGGATTGTGAATACCGTTTCGATTCACTCGACCAGTTCCAAGCTGGCCCCCATTCGTGAAAGTCAGGCGACGGGAAAATCGATGCAGTGGCGTCGTGTGCACGACCTGCCTGATTACGTTTACTTTAATCACAGTGCGCATGTCCGTCGGGGCGTGAGCTGTGTTTCCTGTCATGGTCGCGTCGACAAAATGGATGTAGTGACTCAGGTTAAGCCGTTGAGCATGGGTTGGTGTCTGGAATGCCACCGGCATCCGGAGCCTAATCTTCGTCCGCCCGAGTTTGTAACAAAACTTGACTGGAAGCCCGAGGGGGATCCGCAGGAAGTGGGCGAGCAGGTTCGTAAAGAACTGAATTTGAATCCTTCATCTAATTGTTCTACATGTCACCGCTAAGGGGTTCGGTTGTGGATAAAAAGTATTGGCGAAGTCTGGGTGAGTTGCATTCCACGCCGGAGTTTGAAGAAGTTTTACATCGTGAGTTTCCAGTAGCAGCTTCCGAGTACCCGGAAGGGGTTTCGCGGCGTCGCTGGATGCAGATTATGGGTGCCTCTGTTGCCCTGGCTGGAGCAACAGGCTGTCACTGGGAAGATGAGAAGATTTCTCCCAGTGTGTCACGTCCCGAGGGATTGATCCCCGGCGTACCTCAAAAGTTTGCCACCTTTATGGAACTGGGTGGTCAGGCTGAAAGTCTGCTGGTGACCTGCTACGACGGTCGGCCGATCAAGGTTGAAGGTAATCCCGACTCTCCTCAGAGCCAGGGTGCTTCTTCCGTCTTTGCACAGTCCGAAACCCTTTCGCTGTACGATCCCGATCGTGCGGTCGGTGTGGTTGAGTACAAAGGGGGTTCCCGTTTCGGTCGCGACTGGGGCACATTTTTTGAATATTCCGATACCGTGCTGGGTCAGGCGCGTCAGGACGATGGGGCGAAGTTGCGGGTGCTGGCTGATGTCAGCTCTTCCGCTGCCCGTAAGGCTTTGCAGGAAAAATTTGCAGAGCTGTATCCCAAGTCCAAGTGGTATGATTACACGGCCTGCTCGCGCGACAATGTCTACGCGGGAGCAAAGCTGGCGTTCGGAGAAGCGGTTCGTCCGCAGTTCGATCTGACCAAGGCCAATATCATTGTCTGCCTGGATGAAGATCTGCTGTCCGAGCATCCTGCTTCGTTGAAGCATACGCGTGACTGGGCAAGCCGTCGCGATCCTGCAGCCGGTCCGATGAACCGACTGTATGTAGTGGAAAGCCGCTTCACCACAACCGGGATTTCAGCCGATCACCGTCTGCCCACCCGTTCGGTAGATATGGGATCCTTCCTGGCCAAGCTGGAAGCACAGGTTCAGGCCGGACTGTCAGGCAAGAAGGCCGCTGCTGCCGGCGACGATTACGCTGATAAAGTTCTGGCTGCGATGGCAGAAGATCTGGTGGCCAATCAGGGTTCCAGCCTGATCGCCATTGGTGCAAGCCAGCCCGCGGAACTGCAGGCACGTGTTCATAAGCTGAATGAACAGCTGGGTAACGTCGGCGAAGCCGTCAAGTACACCAAAGAGCCGCTGGCACGCGATCTGACGGCTGTGGAAGCACTGCGAGCCCTCACCGACGAAATGCAGTCTGGTGCCGTCGAAACCCTGGTCATTCTCGGCGGGAATCCTGCTTACAATGCACCCGGCGATATCGATTTTGTCACCGCTCTGTCCAAGGTGCCGAATTCGTTTCACCTGGGTGAGTACGAAGACGAAACCTCGCTGCTGTGTAAATGGCATCTGCCCAAAACACATCCCTTCGAGCAGTGGGGCGATTCCCGTTCCTATGACGGAACCCTCTGCGTTGGTCAGCCTCTGATTGAGCCTTTACACGACGGTAAATCAGAAGTTGAACTGCTGGCAATTCTGTGTGGCGACAAGCATCCTGACGCTTTGAATCTGATCAAAGAAGCGGTCAAAGGTTCTCTGGATTCGATGGCAGTCAACGCTTCCTGGCGACGCGTTGTGCACGATGGTCTGCTGAAGGGAAGTTCGCTGGAAGCGGTTTCTCCAAAGGTCAAAGAATTGCCTGCTGCCAAAGCAGTCGAAGCTGGGGAAGAAGATCTGGAACTGGTGTTTTATGCCAGCCCACAGCTGTACGATGGTCGCTTCGCCAACAGTGGCTGGCTGCAGGAAACACCGGACAGTCTCACTAAGATCACCTGGGACAACGCTGCGATTCTGGCTCCGAAGACCGCCGATGATCTGGGTGTCGAATTCGGTTCCGTCGTCAAGCTGATCCTGGATGGCAAGTCGATTGAACTGCCCGTGTATGTCCTGCCTGGTCAGGCTCCCAATTCGGTAGCTGTCGCTTTGGGTTACGGACGCACTGCCGCCGGTCTGGTTGGGGGTGATGTTGCCCGCGATGTGAAGCCGGTTGGTGAAAATATTGCGGCTCTGCAGGCTAAAGGAGCCATCGACTTCAAGGCTGGTCTGAAAGTTGAAAAGACCGGTAAGACCTACGAGTTGGCGGTCACTCAGGATCACCATGCCATCGATGCCGTCGGTCAGGGTGAAGTTCAGGGGCGTGTCGGCCAACTGGTGCGAGAAGGCGATCTCTCTGAGTATGAGAAGGATCCC
>JAGQQP010000419.1 GCA_020426085.1 Planctomycetaceae bacterium
CAGGAGGAGGACTTTCAGTTTCTCTTCATGCTCCCGCGCCAGATTGATCACCTGGGGCTCAGGTTCCGGAATCACTTCCGGTTCTTCCACCTGAACGACGATCGGAGCAGCAGGTTCCGGTTCTTCCACTTCTGCAGAGAAAATGACGGGCGGAAAATAATCGTCTTCAACGACTTCTTCCACAATGACTTTCTGCACTTCCATGATCGCCTGGTGGCGGATGCGGCGCGTGGTAACGACGAGCAGGAAAATCAAAGCACCCATCGCACAAATGAGGACCGCTAAGAAGGGAAATAGCGATACCGAACGTGCTTCCTTACCTTGTCTGCTCATGGAAAAAACCGCGTATTAACTTCGTTCAACATTGAATAGTAGAAAATCACAACTTCTGTTTCATGCTCAGGCAGCGTGATTTCGATTTGAGCGGGCGGTGAGTAAGTGCACAGCCGCACTCAGGCTATGCAGTGTTTCTTCGAAGGTTTCTGTGGCGCGAATCGCATCCAGGTTTTCGGCCAGTCGTTTCTGCAGACCAACCAGATGCTCTTCCTGACCAACAATTTTCAATAGATTTTCACTTTGTGAATTCAGGGCTTCGATCTGCAGAGTCGAAACTTCTGAGGTGTCTTTCAGCTGCTGATTCCACAGCCGGACCTCGCCGGCAATCTCTTTTGTTGCCTGCTCAATCTGCGAAGTCTGTCGTGACTGTGCTGAAATCACATCCTGATGCACTTCACTCCAGATCTGGGCCAGGTGAGTCGAGAACGCACTGTTCGATTCTTTCTGCTTATCCTGCCAGCGCGTGAGCATCAGCTCAATCTGCTCGGTCGTCGCCTGGTAGGCGGTCAGAAACTCATTCCGCAATGATTCCAGTTGAGAAGAATGACTCCCCAGTGTACTGGTCATCCCTTCCTGCAGAGTATGATCAAAATTCGACTGCTGGCGTTCCATCATTTCAGACCAGCGGCCGCGCAATCCTTCCAGACTTTGTTGCCAGAGTTCGGTCTGTCGTAAAATCATTTCTTCGGTACGCTGGACCAGTTCCTGCGCCGCTTCAGCTTCAGCCGACTCCAGTGGACTCAGTGTGCTTTCCGATACGCTCAGACAGGAGGCAATGTTCTCAATCCCGAACAGTTCGATCTGTTCCAGTTGCTTTTGCTCCATCCGTTCCACAATAAAAGTGGAGAATACCAGAATCAGCGAGAGCCCCAGCGCGAGAGCCGTGGTATCAAAGGCAACTGCCAGACCACCGGTGACTTCAGAGAGCGATGTATCTAACTGATCGGGGGTCACATTGGCAATCGCAATGGTAATACCGATCACAGTACCCAGGAACCCGATGATCGGAACAGCCCAGGTTATGGTACGGATCAGTGAGTAACTGGCGTGCATCTGCTCGGCAGCCAGCTCGGCCAGATACTTGAGATGTTCATCCAGATCCTGAACCGAACGACGTCCCTTCACATAGGAGACCGTATCCTTCAGGCGCTTACCGAGATAAGTCTCGCCGATCCAGCTGGAAAGTGAATCCACCTGCTCGGAAAAGACATCAATTCGATCATTAAGGTTTTCAATTTCGCCGATGGTTTCCCAGTCAATTTTCGTTTCTGATAACGATTTCTTCTGACTGAGCATACCGATGCCTTTGACACCGATAATTGCCATGCCGATAAAAAACAGGCCAGCAGTCGCATATTCCAGCGGGTGACTGCAAAAATAACGATCAATCAAAGATCGATAGACCGGAAGATAGGGGATGAGGGCATAAAACCCGAACGTGGCGGCCGTTCCCCAGAAGAGAGGAGATTTCAAGATCGCTTTCGACCAGTTCAAGAAATGGTCTTCTGTTTCACTTTCCGGCAGGGATTCCAAGTGTTCCATCTGTCTGTCCACATCCTTTTAGCCTGAATTCAGGTTTGTCGCTTATGCTTCCCCTCTCCAAGCCCGAGAGTTGCTGGGAAACTGATTCATTCAAACTTGTGTACGCATTGACTGCCTGTCAGTTTCTGACACACCCTTTACCTGGATATAATAGAGTCAACACACTATGAACCCGGGCAAACACCTGTACAAAACAGTCACAAGAGTTTACCCTGATACCGTTTCACTCAAGGGTTCCATTAATGGTAGCTTGAGCAATACGCATATTCGTTATAATCGTCATACTCTGACATCAGAGTTGAATAAAAGTTGGCTGCCGGTATCAGAAGCGAAAAGTATTCGCTAATGCTCAGGCGAATACCAAACGAAACCAGAGAATCCATGCTGATTCCGTTATGTATCAGAAATCCAATAAACTCTTTTCCTTGAACCAGTTACAAACGGCCAAAATACCGGGAATTGACGCTCTGACTTGAAAAAGCATAATAGATTTCGGGTTTCAGTCCTTTTAGACTGTTCATGAGCGAAATAGCCTGTTTTACTGCTGTCGAGCAGAATGAATTCCCGTTTATCCCGAATTAGGTCCAACTATCCACGTTTACCAATATGACAGTATCGAGTAATCAACATTCAGGCGAGACGCCACTGCCTGCCGTCGATCAACACATCATTCGGGAAATTCTAGGCTATCTGAATTTCTCAAATGGCAAACCAGATCCCAAATTCCGTTTTAACTGGAACCAGCTTTTTACTGATCTGGGCGAACGGCCTTCAGCGGAAACTCTGGAACGGTTGTTGAGCACACATCTTAAATCGCTGAAAGGGACCTCGGGAGCATTTCAGGAAATCACTCAGGCAGAAAATGTGATTCGACTCGCGTTGCAGGAATGCCTCCCCCGCTACAGGGCACACCATCGAGACCTCCTGTTCCACATCTGTGAACGGGAATTTCTGCAACCTTATTTTCTGGCAGTTCTGTTTGAATCGTTACTGGAACAGGGAGGCCCGTGGACTGAGACAGACCGCATCGTCACAGGGACCATTGACAGACTGAATGATTTTGTCGGTTTCCGTCCCGTCGCCGTACTGGAAAATGGTCGACAGATGCAGGTTTACCCGCATGAAAAGTTTCGACCACTGCCCGTTTACTTTCGTGACAGCGGCGTTGCCTGCGGCGTATATCAGAAGCTCATTGAACAGACCATCAAGACACTCCAGACGACTCCCGATGACCTGCTGCATCAGGCCCACTTCCGTCTGGAACGAATGGATGAAATTGCCATCGACCTGCGGGCTCATGATCACCTGCATCCGGTCAACAAACGCACGAACTATATGTTTGGCGAATGGGACCCGCACATCATCGACAACCAGGGGTATTATCGCCGCTTCGTCATCCGCCGCCTGATTCTCGACTCACTGCTGGCCTGGATTGATGAACACAAGGAAATTCCACTGCAGGAACGACTGGAAGACGCTGCTGCGGTCCTGAGTGGTACAATGCTGATGGCCTCTTCCATCAGTGGCTCTGGTCCGGACACCCATGCCAGCGATATCAGCCTGACATCGCTGCTTCCCAAAGTGGCCCGTCAACGGGATGACTACTACAACCGTCTGCTGGCGTCGGCCAGTGGATCGCGGGCGGAACGACTGCGGAAGGAAGCCAAACAGTCACAGCAGCCCTTTGGACACATTCGTCACTATCTGAATCTGCATCTGGCACGTTATGGCGCCCAGCAGGTTCAGCACCGACAGCTGTCCCGCATTTATGCGCGGATGGGTTTTTCGGTTGCAGCCCGCTGCGAAGCAGCCGTCATCCCCTGCACTTCCGTCCGGTTTGAATGTGAGATCCAGTGGCGGATCACCCTGGTGCACCTGCATCTGGAACGTTACGAACTGGAGCAGGCCTGGAAACTGATTCCGGAAATTGAAGATCATCTGACGCGGGGTATCGAATGCGGTGCCTTGATTGACCCCTGGAACATTCTGGGGTTTCAGGGCTTATTCCCTCTGTTCATCTCACGGGAAGACAGTATTCCTGATCAGCGCAGTGAAGTCCTGCTGGATCTAATGGAAGAAATGTTTTCCGCCTACTCTGCCACGCTTAGTGAGGCAGCGGCGCAGGGCAATGACAAACTGAAACTGGAAATTTCACATCGCTTTCAAAAACTGGCGGAAACCTGGGACCGCTATGCCACGACGACGGTTGAAGATCTGCCGCACGTCAATGGACAGGATTCTTTCGAATCGGCGGCCCATGTCTCCCAAATTTTGACGGAGTGGAAAAAAGGAGGCGAAGCCGTCGGAGATATTTCCTTCTGGCGCGAGCATGTCGATCGATTTGAATCGGCAAAGGCATACGCATTGACGGTCGACGCCTTATTGCAGAAGCAGGATCATGTCGCTGCGATCGGACTGATCATGCAATGGTTGAGCCAGGTAGACCAGACCGGTCTTGAGTCCGGTCCCTACTCAATCCATTCTGTGCTGTTGCAGTGGATGCGACAGTTGACCTCAGAGATTGAACCGGAGTCTTTCAATGCGAACAGCACTTCCATCCGCAAAATGTTCGATTATCTGGAAGTGAATGCCGCTGATTACTGGTCGGTC
>JAGQQP010000041.1 GCA_020426085.1 Planctomycetaceae bacterium
GCTTGCCGCTGGTACTTCTGCCATCTTTACGATTACCATGGGGTCTGATACCTTTGGTGACCGGTCTGGTGTTCTCTCGTTTGAAACCAACGATATCGATGAATCGACCTTCAATATTCTACTGGATGGTCAGGTTTCTAACGTTGTCATCATTGACGATGGGGACGTCGGAGAATTCACTGCAACAGGCAGTTTTGTGAGTTTCCCAGACCTGCTCAATTTAGGTTCTCTGGGTTACGAAGGTGATATCACTGCAGGGATTCCCAATGGCCCTGGTAGTACTCCCGCACCGGGAACGGATACGGCAACCTGGACCTTCACCGGTCTGGCAGAAGGAAACTACCGCGTCTCTACGACCTGGTCTCAATATTACAATCGCGTGACAGATGCTCCGTTCTCGCTGGACGGCGGAGGGGGCGCGTTTGATGTGGTTGTCGATCAGAGTGTTGCACCTTCCAGTTTCATCGAAGATGGAACGGCCTGGTTTGATCTGAGCACCTCGTTTGCCGTGGATGGTTCTGGTCAGCTGGTGGTCACGTTGACTAACGAAGCCAGCAACTACATTCGTGATCATTTCACACTGGCAAACGGTGTGATTGCGGATGCAATTCGCATCGAATATCTGCCGGAACCGGATATTGAAATTACCGTTGATGGTGGCACGGTCGTCGATGATGACACTGGTCTGGTGGACTTCGGCAGCACACTGCCTGGCATCCCCGTGGTCAAAGAATTTACGATTACCAACCTGTCAACAACAGAATCTGTCGATGTGATGGGACTGATTGAGTTTCCACCGGGCTTCAGCATTGATCCGACTTCACCGTTTGGTACGGATGATACGGTTCCCTACACGCTTGCCCCCAGTGCCAGTGTTGTCTTTAGAATCCAGTTTGACGGAGGGACGAACGGTACCACATTCGGTAAAGTTTCCTTTACGACCGGTGATGATGATGAGAACCCGTATAACTTCACAGTTCGTGGAGAAGCGGGACCGGCCACTGTGGGCGTGAACGATACCAATTTCTCCACGTCTGGAACCTGGGAAGACTATACTCCCGGGAATGTCGGCGACCCTCTGTTCCTGTATACCGGTGAATTGTTCCAGACCGGATCAGGTACGAATGCCGCGACCTGGACTTTTGATGTGGAGCCGGGCCGCTATCAGGTTGTCGCACACTGGGATGTCAATCCGGATATCACCGTGAATGGGCAGGGGGCAGCCACTAACGCTCCCTATGTCATTTCAGACGGGGTTTCTCCAGTGACCGTACTGATCAATCAACAGACCAGTTCCAATGACTTCCTGGATGACGGGCTGTTCTGGGAGTACATCGGCGATCCCTATGTGGTCTCAGACCCCAATACAACATTGACCGTTCAGTTATCTGATCTGGCGAATGGTATCATTTACGCTGATGAAGTCCGCATCTATCGAGTTGTCGACCCTGTGGTCAAAGTCGAGGTGGATGGCGACACGGTTGAAGACGGCGGTACGGTCAATTTTGATGATACGATTGTGGGAGCTCCCGTCGTTAAAACATTCACTGTAACCAATTACGGTGAACGAAACATGGCCCTCAGCCCGACGATCAATGTACCACCTGGCTTTAGTATCATCAGTGGGTTTGGATCAACGAACCTGCCACCGGGGGCATCCACGACCTTTACTCTGCAGATGAATGCCAGTGCAGCCGGAAGCTTCGGTGGGATGGTCTCCTTTGGTGTCGATTCTTCCGATGCGAATCCGTTCAACTTTACTGTTTCCGGGTCGGCAGCGGGATCTATGATTATCGACAATGGAGATCTGGGTTACGCGACCAGTGGTGACTGGATCACACGATCAGCCACTACGATCTACGATTATTACGAAGATGATCAGGATGAACTCCAGGGCGGAGATCAGCTTGGTTCTAATACGGCCAGCTGGGAATTCACCAATCTGGCAGCAGGTAGCTACAGTGTTTCTTCTCACTGGGCTGCCCACAGTGGTCTGGCTTCCAATGCTCAGTATGTGATTTCCGGAATCGAGGGCGGCGATATCACCGTGACTCTGGATCAGCGTTTTGCGGCCAACGATTTTGTCGACGCTGGTGTGAACTGGGAAACCTTCGGTACTTTCCAGGTGGCCGCCGGTGGTACATTAACAATCACCTTACTGGATGACGGTGCAGTCGGTCATCTGGCCGCCGATGCGATGCGTCTGGATATATTGCCTTCCGGTTCGGTTGCTCCGGAAATTGAAGTACAAGCAGGTGCTGTCAGCCTGACCAGTGGTGTCAGCAGTCTGAATCTGGGAACCGCCTTCTATGGCGAATCCCTGTTCCAGACCTTCACCATTACAAATACTGGAACGACGACCTTGAATCTGGGGGCAATCGTTCCCCCCGCTGCTCCTGGTTTCAGTATTTCCACACCGCTGGGAACAACCACCCTGTTCGCCGGTCAATCGACGACGTTTGAAGTCGAATTCAATAATACGACGGTCGCCGGTCTGTCCAGCGGAACACTGACAATCCCCAATGATGATGCGGATGAATCACCGTTCACGATTGATCTGTCTGCGACGATGAATGCATCACTGATTGTGGACGACGGTGATGCCGATTTCAGCAGTACCGGCGGTTTCTATGCCACCAACTGGCTGACCTATTTCCAGGGAGACACACGGCAGCTCAATACCGGTGCTAACGGAACGGCAACCTGGGACTTCAGCAGCCTGCCTGCAGGTGACTACACGGTCTATGCGACCTGGTCTGCCCATGGAAGTCTGGCCACGAATGCGGAATACTCGATTAACGCGGGTGCACCGATTGTGGTCAATCAGCGTCTGGCCCCCAATGACCTGAACAGTGATGGGGCGAACTGGGAGATTCTGGGCGTGGTGAACGTGCTGGCTGGCGGTTCGATTACGGTTGAACTGACGGACAACGCCGCCGATGGACGAATTCGTGCCGATGCGATTCGCATCGAACGCACCGGTCCTCTGGTAGCAGCTGCGGGTGCCAGCAGTTCGAATGCTCCTGCGATTACGCAATCCGATGTGGATTCCGTTCGCGATGCCGCATTGAACTACTGGAAAGCGACTGGATTAAGTGATACCCAGATCAGTCTGCTGGAATCGATCAACTTCGTACTGGCTGATCTGCCTGATGCGATGCTGGGTGGATCGGCGACGACCACGATCCTGATTGACAGCAATGCGGCCGGTTACGGTTGGTTTGTAGATACCACGCCGTTTGACAGTAGTGAATTCAGTCTGGATGCCGATGGTAATCTGATTGCCGGTTCTGGCAGTGCTGCCTTTGGTCAGATGGATCTGTTGACTGTCATGCTGCACGAAATGGGTCACACGCTGGGATACGAACACGGAGATGAGGACTCATTGATGGGCGAATCTCTGGATCTCTCAGAACGTTATCTGCCTGAGATCGATGACTTCTTCAGCGGTGTGGCAGGCGGTGACAATCCGCTGCTGGACTAATCCGGAAATGAAAAACTGACTGACAGCCAGTCCCCGAGAACTTTCGGTTTTCGGGGACTGCTTTTTTTAGAGACAGCTGGAAAGGGTATCTGAACTGGACAGTTTATGAGAGCGCTGATCGTTGAATTATGCTGTAGTAATACAGGACACAGCTTAATCGGAAGCAGGATTCAGCAGCTGGCGGTAATTGGTACCGAGGATCAGGCGTTTGTCCGCTTCTGAAATCTGTGCAGCGGTGATTTTGCAAAGTTCCGTTCCCAGAGAACGGGAAGGCAGGTGGCTGCCGAAAATAATGCGGTTGGCTCCCAGCTCGCGGACGGCCATTTCGATGAAGCCGGCGGTCGGATCGAATCCTGAAGTTTCTACCAGGATGTTTTCTGAGTCGCTTACCGCACGAATGCCGCGTTCCCACTCGCCGCCGGCATGTGCGCAAATGAATTTCTGCTGCGGGAAGCGTTTTGCCAGCACTGCCAGTTCGGATGGCGTTGACATACGCGGGCTCTTTTTGCCTCCCGTGATAAACCACGTATGCTGCATGATTACGCCGTTCAGGTCGGCAATCCGTTCAATGAGAGGATCGAAATTGCGATGCGTACAAGTGAGAGCCGCAGGTCCGCCTCCCGGAAAATAGACGCCGCGCATCGGTCCGTCCTGTAACCAGCGATTGAGTGCATCCAGCGAAGCGGGGACATCGTTGGCATTGAGTTGAATCATTCCCAGTAACAGATCCGGCCAGCGTTTCAGTGGTTGTTCTACCAGTTCCGGGTGTGCCCTCAGAGTCTGTTCCAGTTCACGGTCCGTGGTTGTCCCGATACCCACATGGGGGAAGTAGCAGAGTTTCTCAAACTTCCCGGTCTTGATGGCGGGCAACGCGCGTTCAATTTCGGTAATGAGACTGCTGCTGCCGTCTCGGCCCGGATGGGAATGAGCGGGTGTGAAATAGGAATCCCAGATGCGATAGCCTTCCAGCACCTCATTGGCAGGCAGACCTGCAGTCTGGTGTGGGAAAGATGTATTTTTTGAATCGTCTGTTTTGATTCTGATCTTAGCAGAATCTTTCTGGTCTGTTTTGCTGCCAGAAAAGAATCGGGTCGCATTGTCTGCCAGTACGGATTTCAGTGCTGGCGAATCGAGGGTTGAAGATTCAGAGACACGGACTAAAGCCGCTTCGGGAATCAGGAATGGCGCGTGTGTACCAAACAGGACGCGACCTGCAGGGAGACGCTTCACCAGCTCAGGTACGCCATCGGTACTTTCGACCCGCGCTGTGTCAAAGTAGATTCCTGGACATTGACCGAGTTTGTTGATCAGATCCGCTCGGAGTTTCGCGTTTAACAGCTGCAGTCTGAGCCCCGGGACTTTCGCAGCCAGCTCCGGAAGTGGTGTCAGGTCAACGTCAGCAGTCTGTAGAGATTCATGCTGAGTGCGAATGTCTTCGAGCGAAACGGCCAGTTGTACGAACAGCCCGGCAGCGGTGGCCTGTTGTAATACTGCCAGGAAGCGTGGGTCTTTAAGCGTATAACCGTGGTAGTTGGGATGCAGGCGGATGCCGGGCATCTGATGTTTCTGGTGGCACTGCTGCAGATCGGATTCCCAGCCTGGCAGTGTAGGATTGATAGAACCGACGGGGACGAGCAACGGAAAACGGCGGCATTCGTCAGTCAGCCGCTGATTCACTGAGGTGATATCACGATGCAGA
The DNA here is from genome assembly GCA_020426085.1 of Planctomycetaceae bacterium. Taxonomy (GTDB): domain Bacteria; phylum Planctomycetota; class Planctomycetia; order Planctomycetales; family Planctomycetaceae; genus Gimesia. The sequence goes on from JAGQQP010000041.1 coordinate 5,184, forward strand.
ATCCCCTCGTAACTGCCTGCCCAGGCCTGTTTGATCCCCAGTGACTCAAGCTTCTGAACCAGTGTCTGTGTGTGATCAAGCGGGAGCTGTCGAAAGGGCCACTGAAACAGATTGACGTTGGTATCGATGATTTGAATATCGGGAAGCTGTTTCTCTGCAGACCGGGTGGATTGGATTCCCAGTGAAGCAGTGAGTCCAACTGCTGTTGCAGTCGTCAGGAACTCGCGTCGGTTGAATTCACTCACCAGGTGGTTCAACTGAGAATCTCCTTGACCACGCGGGGCGGATTGACGCCGGTCAGACGTTCTTCGAGTCCGCTGCGGGTATAGTAAAGTTCCTGATGGTGGAGCCCTAACTGGTGAAGAATCGTGGCGTGGAAGTCGTGAACACTGACGGGGTTTTCCACAACGCTGTGTCCAAATTCATCTGTGACGCCGTAGGTGGTTCCACCTTTGATTCCGCCGCCTGCCATCCAGGATGTGAAGGCCTGCATGTTATGGTCGCGTCCTGAGAAACCGTTTGCAGATTTCTGTGTGGTGGGAGTGCGACCGAATTCGCCTCCCCAGATCACCAGGGTGGAATCGAGCAGCCCCCGCTGTTTGAGGTCTCGCAGCAGGCCGGCAACCGGTTTGTCGGTTCGCTGGCACATGGCGCGGTGATTGGCGGCCAGGTCGGCATGGCTGTCCCAGGGCTGTTCTTCAAGGAAGATCTGCACAAAGCGGACGCCTCGCTCAACCAGTCTGCGAGCGAGCAGGCAGCGTTTGCCGTACGAGTCAGTTTCCTGCTCTCCGATGCCGTAATCTGTCAGGGTGTGTTTTGATTCACTCGATAAATCAAGTGCTTCGGTGGCGGACATCTGCATGCGTGCGGCAAGGCTGTAAGATTCGATCCGGGCATCGAGCAGGGGATAGTGGGGGCGTTTTTCACGATGGATAGAATCGAGCTGATTGAGCAGTTTGCGTGCGGATTCAGTGACAGCCGAGGGTTGATCATATTGCGGCTTGAGATTTAAGATTGGCGAGCCGGTGGGACGCAGTCGAGTTCCCTGATATGTTGGTGGCAGAAAGCCGGATGTCCAGTTGCGTGTGCCGTTCTTGGGTGCGCCCAGTGGATCGGTTAACACGACATACGCGGGCAGGTTCTGGTTTTCGGTTCCCAGTCCATAAACGGTCCAGGATCCTAACGTGGGGTAACCCATGAATAAGCGGCCGCTATGAATTTTATAGAGGGCATTATCGTGATTGGGATGATCGGTCCACATGGAGTTGATCAGACAGAGTTCATCGGCCATCTTTGCTGTTTCGGGAAGGATATCAGCCATCCACATGCCTGATTCCCCGTGGCGGGCGAACTTGTATTGCCCGCCCAGCATTTCGCCGATACTTGTGGTGTTCGAATTTCCCAGGTCTTCAATGTTGCCGGGATATGGTTTGCCGTCCATCTTGTTCAGAACCGGTTTGGGGTCGAACAGATCCATCTGGCTCGGTCCGCCATTCATAAAGAGTTGAATGACTGAAGTGGCTTTGGGGGGATGGTGAGGCTGTTTGGGTTTGAGGTCGAATTGCTGTGGTGCGTGCGGGGCATCATTGGCAAGTGCTGCGGTGCCACCAAAAAAATCCTGACAAAACAGATGCGTCAGAGCCGCACCCATGACGCCATCACTGGTGCGGGCAAAGAAGTCTCGACGTGTGGAAAGTGGTTCGGGCTGGCTGTTCATGTTCAATCAGTCAATGTATAAAAACGCGGCTGAGTTCAGAATCGTGTGGCAATATGTTTCCAGAGCGGCTTCCGGGGTTTCCTTCCAGAGTGTTTCCAGTTCCTGCAGCGTTGCCTGTCCCAGCTGACGTTCCTGTTTGCTGGGGGAGCGACTGAGGGCCAACTGGTAGACCAGATCGACCTGGGCACCCTGGTTCTGTTTCTGATCGTCGGGCAGCAGATCGCGAACCCGGCTGGCGAAATCATGTGAAAGAGTATGGACGCGTTCGTTATTTAAAAGCATCAACGATTGTGGCGAGACTGTGGATACGGTTCGGGAGACACAGTTGGGGCCCATTTCCGGATAATCAAAAGTATCCAGCATGGTGGGAATCTGAGTACGTCGATATTGCAGATAGACGCTACGGCGCCAGCCCCCTTTGCCGGTCATGTTGGCGCTGACGAGACCATCACGATCGACGGTGACCGAATCGGGCGGGCCACCTGGTGTCGGATCGAGTTTGCCTGAGACAGACAGGATTGAGTCACGCAGGGCTTCAGCGTTCATTCTGCGAAGAGGCATATGTGAGAGCAGCTGGTTTTGCGGGTCATGTTCCTGGATCGCCGGGGTAATGTGGCTGGTCTGTTTGTAGGTTCGTGAGTTCAGCATCAAACGGTGCATCTCTTTGATGCTCCAGTCCTGTTCCATAAACTTGACTGCCAGCCAGTCCAGCAGTTCCGGATGCGAAGGGCGTTCTCCTTTGACGCCGAAGTTCTCGAGCGATTTGACCAGTCCGTTGCCGAAATGGTGATACCAGATTCGATTGACCATCACGCGTGCTGTGAGTGGATGATTGTCCTGAGTCAGCCATTGGGCTAATGCGAGGCGTCTGCCGGTTTTGGGGGTTCCCTCAGGGAACGGAGGTTTGACCGTGAAGGGGGTGCGCCCGTCAGTGAGCACGGAGGGGACACCGGGTCCGACTTGACGACCTGGTTGATCGTGTTCGCCTCGTAATAGAATGTATGTGGGAGAAGGTTCGCCACGATCCCAGAGGGCACGGATTGTGAGGGGGGGCTCCATCTGCTGTTGCACTTCGCTCATCTGTTTTTCGATCGATGATACGTTTTGCAGTGCCTGTTGCACCTCATCTGAGAAATCCGACTCGGGCATGGTTTCCGCGATTCTTAATTTCTCGACCAGTATCCGCTGTCGTTGCGTGCGTGTATTATCGGCAATTTTTAAAGCCTGCAGGGTTTCCTGCTGTTCTTCAGCGGGTTGATCGGGATAGAACTGTCGAAGCATGGCGATCTGCTGTGCAGCGATTGCTTTTTTGTGCTGCTTTTCAAGTTTGGCGAGTTCTTTTTTGAGCAGCGGGTTGGTCTGTTTGACGCGGCTTTTCTGTTCGGGAGTGCCCAGTTCCACCGAACGATTTTTGAAGGAGAGCCAGTCGTATTCATCGAGGGCACCCTGGAAGATCGCTTTGAAGCGGTAATAGTCACGATGAGGCAGTGGGTCGTATTTGTGTGAATGACAGCGGGCACATTCGAGTGTTAATCCCATGACTGAGGAGCCCATGACATTGATGGCATCATAGACCACGCCCAGTCGTTCGGGGACAAAATTCATCGTGCGGGAACCGGTCTGGTCGATACCCATGCGGAGGAATCCGGTCGCGACGAGATTTTCGACCATTTCTTCTGTGATGACTGGTGCGTTTTCATAGTCGGTCAGTTCATCGCCGGCAATCTGTTCCTGTAAAAAACGGTCGTAGGGTTTGTCCTTATTAAAGGCGCGAATCACATAGTCGCGATATTTCCAGGCGACGGCGCGCAGCGGGTCGGAAGAGACGCCCCCTTCGGAGTCGGCATACCGAGCGAGGTCCAGCCAGTAGCGTCCCCATCGTTCGCCGTAGCGGGGAGAAGCGAGCAGGTGATCGACCATGCTCGCATACCAGTCTGGATCTTCAGAATTACGCCACTGTTTCCACTCTGCGAGTGTCGGGGGAATGCCGGTCAGATCCAGATAGACCCGGCGGATGAGGGTGTCACGGCTGGCTTCGGGTGAGAATTCAAGTTTGTGTGCCTGCAGTTCTTTGTGAATCAACTGATCGATCGATTTGATTTCAGGCTGTTTCTGCGGAGGTTGAAAAGCCCAGTGTTGACGGTCTTCTTCAGTGACCAGGGGATCCGGTTGTAAACCGACGACTTCCGGTTCAGGATCGACAACAGGAGCGTTCGCGGCGATCCATTCACGCAGTGTATCGACTTCTGATTTGGGGGGGCGCTTCACAAAAAACTGTAACAGCTGTTCCTGAGGAGGGCAGGCGTGGCTTTCAATGCGTTTGATCATCCGGCTTTCATCCGGTTTGCCTGCGACAAATGCCGGGCCCTGCTTGCCTCCTTTGAGCATGCTGGCAGGAGTCCGCATATCCAGGCCTCCCCGTTGCAGTCGCGCACCATGGCAGGCGGTACAGCGAAGGAGCACGATGGGCAGGACATCGTGTTGCGTGATCTGTTTTTCTTCCGGCTGATGGGGTTGTGCCGATTTGGCTCCGGTGGCAATCCAATTGTGGATCAATGTGCGTTCTGCATCTGTCAGTTGCAGTTGACCTTCCGGTGGCATGTCGCCTCCGTCGATCAGAATCCAGAGCATACTGTCGTCGACTTTTTCTGCAATCGCAGACTCGCCGGATTCTCCTCCACGATGGACGCCGGAGATAGTCGAGAGATCAAGGCCTCCTTTGCGGACCTTGTCGCTATGGCATTTACCACATTTCGCGGCGAGAACCGGTTGGATATCCGCTTCGAACTGGAGCGGTTTTTCGGCGGCATGAATTGTTCGGGCCAGGCCTGGAACAAAAACAACAACAAGCAGAGGAATTATCGTTCGTATGAGCATCATTGGTAACGCTGGCAGGTGGGGTGAGGAACGCAGGTGTTGTTCATCCCATAGTAAGCGATGAGGACAGGCCATACAAGACAAAAAGCACCGGGAAGAGGGATCTGAAATGGGCTGGCGACGAGATTCACATTACGATAACTGGGAGAATTATCGGGGTCATTCAGACCCGGATTCGATAGACGAAAACGATGGTTTGCGGTAGTTTGGAAAGTGTGTGTACAACTACTTCGTAGAAATCACCTGTTCGAGAGGAATGAGATCAAATGATGAGCCCGTCAAAAACAGTTCGCTGGGGAGTAATTGGTCTGGGTTGGTTTGGCGAAGTTCATGCTGACAATCTGTCTGAGATGACTGGAATTGATCTGGTGGCATTGTGTACCAGACGACCAGACCGCCTGAATGAAATTGCGGATCGACTGGGAGTCACGCGGCGGTACACGGATTATCGTGAATTGTTATCCGATCCTGAAGTCGATGTGGTCAGCATTACGACTCACATTAACGATCATCGTGATATTGCCATCGAAGCACTGCGCAGTGGCAAGCATGTCCTGCTGGAAAAACCGATGGCACCGACGGTGGAAGACTGTGAAAAAATAGTGGAAGCAGCTCAAGAGGCTGCCGGTTTTTTCATGGTAGGACATATCTGTCGCTTTGATTCACGTGTGACGCTGGCGAAACAGGCGATTGAAGAAGGGCGCATCGGTGACATCATTTCCATGCATGCGCGGCGAAATCTGTCTAAGTCCATCGGTGAGACAGTGCTCGATGATATCTCTGCTTTAATGGGAGATGGAATTCATGATGCCGATCTGATGCTCTGGTTCAGTGGGGCAAAGGTTTCGACTGTCTATGCACAGGAGGTACATCCAGGAAAAAATCGCTATCCTGATGGTGGCTGGTCGATCGCCAGACTCGATAATGGCGCGGTCGCGGTAGTGGAGTCGGTCTGGCATCTGCCGGAATCAACGCCTTTTACGATCGATGCGCGAATGGAAATCATCGGTACGAAAGGCGCGATTTATATCAACTGTGGTGAAGCGGGACTGACCATCCATGATGCGGAAGGAGTGAAGATGCCGGACACGATGTACTGGCCTCGTCCTTTCGGTCGTTATCTGGGAACGTTGCAGGAGGAATTGCGCTATTTCGCCGACTGTGTCCGGTCTGGCGAACGTCCCGCGCGGATTACTCCCCGGGAATCGCAAGCTGCTGTTGCCTGGATGGCAGCGGCAACCGAGTCTGCCCGGACGGGATCAGTCATTTCTTTCTGAAGCGGTCAAGAATTCCGATTGCGCAGATAAATCGGTTTCTCTATTGAGATGTACTGTTTTCAGAGCTGGAAGTCCACTTTTGTTTCGCTGGTCGTGGCCCAGAGGGGGTGAATGATAATCCTTGCGAAGCGTCTGGAACAATGTACAATTAAGTATTGCTTTATGTATCTGCCATATAAATGAAGGGGCTACCCGCTCATATAAAAATACTGCCTGAGATTCTCTCCATACTTTCCCGCCTTGCTGATTAGGGATGATATTAATGATTCGCTTTTGTCTGCTCTCACTTATGGGAATCATCACTCTGTTTCAACCTGCGCTGGCAGTTGAGGCCACCAAACCTGCCGAACCGAGTCGGGAGGGGATTCAGTTTTTTGAATCCAAAATCAGACCGGTACTGGTGAATGAGTGTTATGAATGTCACTCTCTGGACGCAAAGCAGAATAACAAGCTGGAAGGTGAACTGCTGCTGGATTCCGGCCCGGCGATGTTGAAGGGGGGCGACACCGGTGCCACGATCGTGCCCGGTGATCCGAAAAAAAGTCTTTTAATGGCGGCGATTCGACATGAATCGTTTGAGATGCCTCCGAAAAACAAATTGTCGGATCAGGTGATCGCCGACTTTGAGAAATGGATTCAGATGGGGGCACCCGATCCCCGCGACGGCAAGGTTCCCGAATTAAAAGCAGAAAAGATTGATATCGAAAAAGGACGTCAGTTCTGGTCATTCCAACCGCTGAATCAGTCGCCTCCGCCGGTTCCCCAAAATAAAACCTGGGGAACGAATCCGATCGATCAGTATATTCTGGCGAAGCAGGAAGCGGCGGGAATTACTCCCAACGAAATGGCAAGTCGCCAGACTTTGATCCGCCGCGTCTATTTTGATTTGTGGGGACTGCCTCCTGAACCGGCTGATGTAGAATCATTTGTAAATGATCCCGATCCGGAAGCTTATTCTAAACTGGTTGATCGCCTGCTGGCCGGCCCGCATTATGGTGAACGCTGGGCGCGGCACTGGCTGGATCTGGCCCGGTTTGCTGAGAGTAACGGTTATGCCTTCGACCGAGATCGACCGGCAGCGTATCACTTTCGTGATTTTGTGATCAAAGCGCTGAATGAAGATATGTCGTACGATCAGTTTATTCGACTGCAGATCGCCGGCGATCAACTGGGGCCGACCGATTATATGTCACAGGCGGCGACCGGATTTCTGGCCGCAGGGCCGTTCACTTCACAACAGACACAAAAAGAACGGGAACGCAGCCGCTACGAACAGCTGGATGATATCATCCATACCGTGGGGACGACGACATTGGGATTAACGCTGGGATGTGCGCGGTGTCACGATCATAAATTCGATCCGATTTCCAGCCACGACTATTACCGGATGGTCGCGACTTTTGCGGAAACCGGTTTCCAGGATTATCAGCACGATCTGCACCCGGAAAAATATAAGAAAGAGAAAGCGGCGTTCGATATTACTCATAAGCCGTTTATCGATGCGCGAGTAAAATACGAGAAAGAAAGTTTGCCGGCCCAACTGACGGCGTGGCTGGAGAAGCGACCGACGGAGATAATTCAGCCTGTACTCAGTGACTGGCATGTGATGGGTCCGTTTCCGGCTGCGAACTTTGATCAGGCCTTCAGCAAGAAAAATGAGCCTGAGAAAAAAGTGGATCTTTCGCAGACCTTTGCAGAAGGAAAATTGAAGTGGATTCCACAACCGGAATGGAAAGACGGCGTCGTTCACAACACGCTCACCGGAGATAACTCGGCGAATTATCTGTTTCGTACTATTGAAGTGCCTGCGGCCGGTCCTCTGGATATTTCACTTGGTCGCGATGATGCGATTCAGGTCTGGCTGAATGGAAAGTCGGTCCTGTCGAAAAAAGTAATGGGGGGTGCAGCCGCGGATCAGGAACAGGTCAAACTGACGCTGAATGCGGGTAAGAATGAGCTGCTGGTCAAGATCGTGAATGCGGCGGGGCCTTCCGGTTTTTATTTTAAAGCGAAAGAGACTACACCCCCGGACAACATTCAGAAAATTCTGGCTCTGCCTGCAGAAAAGCGGGATGATAAACAGCAGGCTGAGTTGTTGAAGTGGTTTGCTCCCTATGATGAAGGCTGGGCGAAGTTAAACGACGCCGAGCAGGAGAATATGCAGAAGCATCCCAAACGGGATCTGATGCCTGTCTTCGCAGCCCGCAAAGGGGGCGCTACTTATAATTTTGGACCAGATACACGTAAAGTGTATTACCTGGTCAGAGGAAATTCGAACCGCAAGGATGGTCTGGCTGAACCAGGTTTTCTGCAGGTGTTGATGACCGGAGAGCAACAGGAGAAGCAGTGGCTGCTTGAGGATTCCCAGAAAGAAAAACCAGTACACCCGCGGATTGCTTTTGCAGACTGGCTGACTGATACCAGCAACGGAGCAGGGCATCTGCTGGCGCGGGTGATGGTCAATCGGATGTGGCATCATCATTTTGGACGTGGAATTGTTGAGACGCCGAGTGATTTTGGTACGCAGGGTTTTCGACCGACGCATCCTGAGCTGCTGGATTATCTGGCGACTCAGTTGATTGAAAACAACTGGAATCTGAAACCGATTCATAAACTGATCATGCTGAGTTCCGTCTATCGTGAATCAGGGGCCACCAATGCCAGTGGTATGGAACATGATCCCGAAAATCATCTGTGGTGGAGACGACCGGCGCTGCGGATGGACGCGGAAGTGATTCGTGATCATCTTCTGGCCGTGAGCGGGACACTTGACACAAAGATGTTCGGTGCAGGAAGTCTGAACCAGGAAGATAAAAGACGAAGTGTTTATCTGACGGTCAAACGCGATAAACTGATTCCGATTCTGCAACTCTTCGATGCACCGGATGCGATTCAGAGTATTGGCAAACGCAATGTGACGACAGTGCCTCCGCAGGCGCTGGCGATGATGAACTCTCCCTTTATCCGTAAGCTGGCAGAAGAGTTTGCCAAACGGGTGCGGCCCGATGATCAGAAAAAGCTCGAGCAGATGGTCGACGAAGTCTATGCGATCGCGTTGTCCCGTAAACCGCGTCCGGAAGAACAGCAGAAGATGCTGGAGTTTATCCATTACCAGACCGAATCGTATGGAGAAAATCCACAGGCCAGCGCACTGGCGATGGCGGATTTCTGTCAGCTGATTTTCTGCATGAATGAATTTATATTTGTTGACTGATCCTGAATGGTTTTCCATTATTCGATACACAGGAAATAAGACGCTATGAGACAAAGAAACAGATTACAGCCGGGGCACGGTTTTGATTTTGAATCACGCAGGTCATTTCTGAAAAATGCCGGTTCCGGATTTGGCAGCCTGGCGTTGACGGGGCTGCTGTCAGAGCAGGGGATTCTGAAGTCGGCGGGCGCGGAAGAGGATGGCTTGGAAGCGCGCCAGCCGCACTTTGTTCCCAAGGCAAAATCAATCATCTGGCTGTTCATGCCAGGCAG
>JAGQQP010000420.1 GCA_020426085.1 Planctomycetaceae bacterium
GTGGGCGATCGCTACCACCACCGTTTCTGGGGACAACTGGCCCGCTGGGCGGCGAAGAACAAAGCAGCCGCTGGAAACGAATTTGTCAAATTCAGCTTAACCAAAACAGACATTGACGCGGGTGAAATCACCACAGCCAGCGCCCGCTGGACCCAGGATTACCGGGACCGGTTTCCGGAAGTCAAATCGACGGTCTCGATTGTGAGAGCGTCGGAACCAGACAAGGTGATTGCCTCGCTGGAACTGCTCAATCAAAAAAATCAGCCCCTGCTGCAGGAAGCGAATCTGCCTGCCCTGTCCGAAGGGGAATATCTGTTGAAACTGCAGACGACGCCCCCCATCGCAGGCGAAAAAGAAATCACAACCCCGCTGTTTGTTCATGGCGTCAAAACGATCGAACTGGGCAATCTGACCTCGAATCCGCAACTGCTGACAGAAATGGCAGAATCGAGCGGAGGTAAGCTGCTGACGCCGCAGACAATCAACGAACTCATGGAATTACTCCCTTCTCTCAAGCAGGAAACGACAAAACAGGACGAAATTTCGGTCTGGGACCACTGGTTTTTCCTGATTCTGATCATGGGTATCCTGACGGTGGAGTGGGCTATCCGTAAATTGAACGGATTACCTTGAACCAGCTGCCAGGTTTTTGGCTTTCAATCCGTTTTTTTATCCCTATTTCAACCTGGATCTTGTTACAATATCAGGGGTCGAGGTCTGCGCTATGAAGGCTCCCTGCCCTGGATGCCTGTCAAACCAGAGTCGGCTCGTGTGCTCGCTGAAACAGATTCCACAATCACTTCCTGCTGAGATAAGCTATGGATGGTCAGTTAGATCAATTTGTGAACGAATTGAAACGGCAATTGAACCAGCTCGATCGCCGGATTCGCTCCCTGGCGCTGTTGCGTGGACTGGGTCTGGTGATACTCGTACTGGTCTGTCTGATTACGCTGCAGATCAGTATCGACTTTCTGTTTTCACTCGACTCCACTGCCCGCATTATCATGAGTTCGATCTCACTGGCCGTGCTGACAGGCTGCCTCTGGTTTGGGATCCTGCGGCGGGTCATGCAAAAACGCACGCCTGTTGAGCTGGCTGCGATTGTGGAAGAGTCACAGTCCTCGCTGAATGAACGACTGACCTCAGTTCTGGAACTGGCTACCGCTCAGAATGAAACCAGTTCCGTCGTGATGCGGGAACGACTGGCACGAGAGACCATCGCCTCTCTGACCACATTTAATATCACCGATTCGGTTCCTTCGGATCGCGCCATGCGATTTATCATGAGTGCCGGCATCGCCATTCTGATTTTTATTACTCCCCTGTTGTTCTGGCCCGACGCATACCGACTGCTGCTCTCGCGGAGCGTGATCCCCTGGGGGAACTTCGCAACGGTGAGTTCTCTTTATTTCGAAGTCCAGCCCGGTGATGAAACCGTCGCTCGCGGAACCGATCTGAAAATTGTGGCAGAACCACACTGGCATACAAAAAAACCAGGACAGATCAACGACGTCTGGATCGAATGGAAAGACAGCACCGGTAAATCAAACGCACGCCGCATGGATCTGGATCAGGAAACCGGTTTTTATCTGACTCAGTTTCCGCGTCTGCTCAGCGGGTTCCAGTACACGATTTCATCCGACCGCAGTCGCTCAAAGCAATATACGATTGAAATTGCGGAACCGCCTTCGATTACCGAAACGCTGCTGACAGTCAATTCTCCCGGCTACACTCAGAAACCAACAGAGCAGCTGACCGTCCTTCCCAGCGAGCTTCGCGTCATCGAACAGAGCCGCCTGGATTTCAAATTGAAATTTGACCGGCCTGTCACTGCTGTCACTCTTGAACAACAGAGCTACTCATCGGGCACAGAAGAGCGGCACCCCGTGGAACAGAAAGCGTTTTCAGTCAGCGAAGATCAGTTATCGGCAGAACTGGCGCTGCCGGTTCATAAAAGTAGCTTTCTGTTTCACCTCAAACTGGAAAGCCTGGAGGGGAAACTCACGACTCAGAGTTCGGAGCATCTGGTGAAGGTCATACCAGACCGGGCTCCGGAAATTGAACTTTCCCTCTACAATCAGCCCGAATTCATTAAGCCCACGGACGGATTGAAGGTACCAGTTAAAGTTCTGGATGACTTTTCGGTCGCTGAACTGGAAATCCATGTCCAGAAACTGGACGAGAAAGCCACTGTGGTCAAGGTTCCCGCACAACTGCTGGGGAAACCTGCGATTGAATACGAGTTCGAAATCGATCTGGAAGGGCTGCGTGCACAACAGGGAGATATCTATACTTATCGTGTCCGGGCGGCCGACAATCGGGAAATTCCGGAACCAAATATCGTCTGGACCACTCCACGCGTTTTTGGAATTGATCAGAATGCAGATCAGCAGTTATCAGCAGGGGTTGTCTCACGCCAGGAAAAGCTGCGGGATGAGTTGCAGAAAATTCAACAGGAATACAAAGAACACAAAAATCAGGTCGACCAGAAAATTGCAGAGCTGAAAAAAGCCAAAGAAAAAGAAGCTCTGAAAGCCGCCGATCAGGAACAATTGCAGGAACTGAGTAATCAGGAGCGCAAGCTGGCTCAAAAGCTGGAAAATCTCGCCAACGAATTTCTGCAACTCCCCCTGTATCAGAAACTGGCCGCGCAGACACAGGAAATTGCACGAACCGACTTCGTCAAAAATCATGATACACTGAAATCGACCGCAGACGCCGAAGATATCAAGCAGGCCCGTAACGAACTGAAGCCAGTCCCCAAAGCCATGCAAGGGACCGAACAGAAGCTCGATCAGCTGACCCGTCAGTATGATAAACTCGTCGAACTGGAAAATGATCTTTTAAATCTGAATCGACTGGCGGATGAAACCAATCATCTGGCCGAAGATCTGCTGGCTTTCAATGACAAACTGGAATCGACGAAGCCACAGACACAGGAAAATGCAGAAGGCAAACAACAGGCGGCTGAAAAATCGGAAATGGATCGCAAGAAAGAGGAAGCTCATCAACAGCGTTCCCCCGAGATGGAGAAAGAACTGGCCAATCTGCAGGCGGAACTGAAACATCGTCAGAGCCGCCTGGCGAAAGATCTGGATCAACTGCTGGAACGCCGTCCCGAACTCGTGGATGCAGCACGTAATTATCAGATGAAACAACTGGACTCACTGGTCCGACAGACTTCACAACTGGTTGAACCGCAAACTCAACTGGCGGAAGCTATCCAGGAACAGGCTCCCGTTGCCGCACCAAGACCAGCAGCGCCCCAGGCAACAGAACAACCGGCTGAGGTCAATCCCCCCGCGACCGTGCAGGGAGAAAATCAACCTGCTGACAACAATTCTGCACCAGCAACCCCCGCCGGACAAGCTGCTCCTGCCACAGCAGAGTCTTCACAAAATGCCGCCGGGGCAGCCGCCGATGGTAAACCTTCGACCGCTGTGCAAACGGCCGAACGCAATATGAGTAATGAGCCTTCACGGGCAAAAGCGGAGCCCGTGAAAGAGGAATCCGTACTTGATCTGCAAAGGCAGCAGAAGATGCTGGCAGAAGCGGCGACCAATTTTGTATTGGAAACGGCCCAGCAGTTCGGTCCTGATTCTGAACCGACCCGCAAAGCCACTGAACTTGCTGAAGAATCCATCAAAGCGAAACAGGCAGCCGATGCAGGTCGACTGCATGAAGCCAGCCAGGCTGCAAATCGGGCGTCAAAAGTGGCTGATGAAATCATGCAGGCCCACAAAGAACAAAATCCGGAAAATACGGAGCGGGATCCTTTTCTGGAGCAGGCGGAACTCATGGCAAACCTGCAGCAGTCCCAGGCGGAAAAAATGGAACAGGCTTCTGCTTCCGAATCGAAGCGACAGGAAGCCTTGCAGAATACACAACAGGCGCTCGCCCAGCAGACCCAGGCATTATCAAAGGAACTGTCTGAGACCTCGCGGAAACTGGAAACCGATCCCATCGGGTTGAAAAAAGAGAGTCAGCAGGCGGACCGGACTCGCCAGAAAACCGAAACCGCCGGCCAGGCCATGGAAAAAGCAGTCGAGGGTCTGCAGGAAGAAAACCTGGCACAGGCAGCAGAGCAGGCGCAACAGGCAGCCCAGGCACTGCAGGAAGCAGCCCGACAGGCACAGCAGGCCAGCAGACAGAAAGCCAAGGAATCTCCCGTCCCTGAAAAAGTGGGGAACCAGGTAACCGATGCCGCTCAACAGTTGCGTGAAGCCCAAAAGCAACTGGAACAGAGTCCGGAATTCAAAGACCAGTCGGACCAGAAGATGGCACAACAGCAGCAGTCCCCACCCGGCGATGCGAAAGAAAACTCTCAACAGTCCAGTCCTGCTGATCAGAAAGAAAAAGCGACCGAATCGGGAGATGCCAAAGCGCAGGCGAATTCTGAAGCAGGCGACAAATCGCAATCACAGGAACAGATGGCGGAAAACGCGACAAGTCAGCAGGGAGATTCC
>JAGQQP010000421.1 GCA_020426085.1 Planctomycetaceae bacterium
TTTACTCACAAGGATATTCGCAGCAATCCAGCCGAAGGTTCCAAACACGCGTACCAGCGGAAACCAGACTTCCTGATTTTTCAGATGAGAAAATGCGATCGTGTTCGTCAGCCCTAATGTAGGCATATAACAAAGCATGTGCAGAAGTAACAGTAAGATAAATGTTTTGCTGCCGGCTCCCCCTTCTCCCACGACACTGGGTGCAATATATAGTGCAACCCCACCAATGATCATGAGGACTGCCAGCACCCGCTCGGAAGAAAAGAAGCGGTCAGCAACCATTCCCAGAATAAACGGAGAAAGAATCGCGGCAATCGGACCAACGGTATAGGCCCAGTAAATGGCGTCGCCCATGCCGTTGGCTCCCATGTAGTTCCCGACGGTCACATACCAGGCCCCCCACACGAAGAACTCGAGAAACATCATGATGGAAAGTCGAATACCGATTACGACTGGTGATTGCTGTGATGACATGCTGGGCTGGCCCTTCTTCTGATCTGTGGCGTATTACCGTGAGCTCTGATTCAATGATCGCTACGATCATGTCCCGAAACCACAAATCAGGCAAGTATAAAGAGATTCACTCCCGCGAATTTCTCCTGAAAGATCACTGTCCCCTCTGCTGAAGCTTCTTCATCAGCAGCAGTTATTCTTCCCGACACCTGCTGTTTTGCCACAATCCGGAACAGGTTGGTCTTCAGCAACTCCCGTTTGCCAACAAGGATGGAGCAATTGCGATTCAAAACGGGCAGGTTTGTTCCATCCGAAAAATCCGTAACCCTTTATTAAATTAAGACATAAGACTACACAACCCAGATATTTTTATATTTATTCATTTTTTCTATCCATCCCATATTAACATAACTAAAATAACCGCTACAATCCGATTTATCCGAATAATCGCTATAATCGGTACAGGCGGAACTCACTCTCACCTCACTCTCAATTAAACTGTCACCGCTTTCTTGAGAGGTCTGTAATGAATCTGTTGAAAAATTTCTGGAATGATGAAGCCGGTTTAGTGATGTCCGCTGAACTGGTCATGCTTGGAACTGTTGGAGTCCTGGGGGCTACCGTTGGATTAAGTGCGGCTTCGACTGCGATCAATGATGAAATGGTTGAGTTCAGCCAGGCGATTCGCAGCCTCGATCAGAGCTACCACATCCAGGGACACAAAAGCTGCCGTGCCTGGACGGCTTCTTCTTCATATCGTCAGCAGGATGTGGCTGTTTCACTGGCAGACCTGTGTGGTCAGATTGAAGCCGCTGAAGAAAAAGTTGACTCACGTTCCAACCTGAAGCGTCAGGCTCCCCCCAAATCCAAAGAGCTGCGCAAAAAAATGGAAGCAAAGAAGAAGAAAAACAAAGCGAAGAAAAAGAAGAATGAAGCCTGATCAACGGGAACTTCTGACAGCTTGAAATAAAAGAAGCCCTCTTTGAAACGATTCAGAGAGGGCTTTTTGCATTGGCTTTTTCAGCGACTCTGATTCCACTCATCAACCTGCTGTAACACTTTGATGACCGCCATCAGCGGGTCAAGTGCTTCTGCTTCAAACCGCCGGGAGACGCGCGGATTGTGCGGGGGAGAATAGGAACAGCTGAATAAAAATTCGTTGGGTCGTGCACCAGGCTCCAGACGATAATCGCGAATTCCCAACTCATTCAGTTTTTGAACGGCGGCACTCCAGGTAACCGGATCTCGTCGCAACATCGTTTCTGCACGCTGGCGAAACTGCTGATCAATGACTTCCCTTTGCGCTGTTTCTGCCTGTGTAGGGATCTGTGTATTCTGTGCAAATGGATTAGTTTCCGTGTCGATCTGCTGCACACCTCCCTGATTAAAGGGATTCTGTGAATTTCCTGCAGCAGGCTGACTGTCAAACGATGCCTGCTGAATCGGATTGCCGCCCAGTGGCTGACGTTCTTCCAGATCTGGCGGCGTCAGTCCCGCCATTTTCTGATCGGGTTCTCTCTGAGCAGGAGGCGATTCCAGTTCCCAGCCGTCCAGAGCGCCAGCGGGAGGCAACCATTCTTCATTATTCCGCTGTCCGTTCTGCGCTGTTGCAGCCTCACCAAAAGGATTGCGCATACCCGATCCAGGTTGACCGGATCGATCCGTTAAAGCGGTTTCGTTACCTAAATCAATTTCATGCGATGAACCATCGAACGAAATTTCTTCGAACGGGGAACGGGTAGAATCTTCGTTTTCGAAGAGATCATTTTCATTGAGAGCCGACTTTTTAACGGGAGCGATTTCCGGAATTCCGAAAATCGCCAGCATCGGTACTGCGACCAGAGGTATCAGTACGAGCAGCGTTGAAAAAAAGTCATTTGATTTGGAGCGCATTTGCGTTTCTCCTCCATGTTCGCAATCACGCTATCGGAAACCATCCGATTTGAACAATGGGAACACTCCTTGTTCTCAATGTTTTGGTTACCAGAAACCATCTTGGCCAACCACAATTCACAATCACTCAATGGCCTGTCCCCGGCTCGATTACAACCAGAAACTCAGTTGAGTATTGTTGCCTGAAACAATCAGATTGTTAAAAGATACAGCTACAATCAACTACTTCAGGGGTGCGGATCATACAGAAAGACTAAAAATGGAACAATTGAACTTTAATGAATTCTCTTCATTTCGGGAAATCTACTCAAAATCTCCTGTTTCCAGAGATCACACCGAATGTTAAAATAGGCCATCAGGCAACCCTGGCCAAGATAAAAAGTACGCATCGCAATAATGCGAAGAGTCAATCTGAAGAATCTGTCTTGACAATTTATAAAAAAACAGGGAGAACACGTGATCTAATTGATTACGGTTTGTCTTGAGGTTCGATCTTAATAATACAGAAACAAGTCAAAATACAGATTGGATCTGTGTTCGGCATTCATTTACAAAGACCTTATCATTTCACTGCAGGAAACCCTTCAGCGGTTTCGTAAATCTGTGTGGTCTATATTTCTTACTGGTTTTAGACAGTTTTTCCGCCAACAGTGCTCAGTCGGAAATCAGTCCAAAACAAGTGGATTTCGACAAAGGGAGTCACGGAATTCAATGGTTAAACAGCACTCTTACTTACAAAACACTGTTCTGGTCCGCCAGACGAAGAAGTTCGTTGCCATCGCAGGAGTTCTGGCTCTGACCGCGACTGCCTGCCTGACACAGGCCAGCCCGCTGCAGGCACAGTCTGAACACGCGCTGGATCCTGCAATTCGCCTGGCGATGAAAAGCTACGAAACAACTGCGGAAGTAAAAGACTTCCAGGCAACATTTATTAAACGCGAAAAGGTTGGCCGTAAAATGCAGCCGACTCACACCATGGCTATCAAGTTCCGTGAAAGCCCTCTGAGTGTGTACCTGGGTTTCCAGCAGCCGCACGCTGGTCGCGAAGTCATCTACTTCCACGGTCGTAATGGAAATCAGATTCTTGCCCATGAAACCGGAATCAAAGGTCTGGTAGGAACGGTCTCTCTGCAACCCAACAGCCCTCAGGCAATGGATGAGAGCCGCTACCCGATCACAACGATCGGCATTCGTAAAATGCTGTATCAGATCCTGAAACAGTGGAAAGAAGAACGAGCCCATGATGCAGGTGTCTCAGTCAAATACTTCCCGGACGCCAAACTGGGGAACATGCAGTGCAAAGTGCTGCAGACCAGCTACCCACAGCAGAAACAGGGTATCCGCTTTCAGATGACTCGACTCTACATCGACAAGGCCACCAACCTGCCTGTCCGTGTTGAACAGTATGACTGGCCAACCAGAAGAAACGCTCAACCGGAACTGGTCGAAGAATACACCTACACCAACATCCGCACCAACGTTGGATTAACGGATGCTGACTTCGATCCTAAAAACCCTGGCTACAACTTCTAAGCACAATATTAAACATCACTAATAAATCGAAAGCCGAAGACTCCCTTTCAGTCTTCGGCTTTTTTTATTGTGATTGCCCCTCAATTCCTCGTAGAGAATCATTAGAACAAGTTGCAAGTGCCTCTTTTGCATTGATATAATCAGATATTCTCATATGTATTTATCTGATGTTCTTTTGCTTCTGTCCCCACAGAATCTCGATTGCCAACCAGCACTCCTCGTTCAATCGACGTATCAGATAAACGATCAACAACTTGAACTTATTTCATTGAACTGCCAAGGAGCCCAGAATGAGTGAAGCGCCCCAGAATGTCTCATCCCGCCGCGAATTTTTAAAGAACTCCAGTAAACTCGCAGCCGGGGCTTCTGTCTTAGCCGGTACATCAATCCCCCACGTTTACGCTGCTGATGACAGCACAATCAAAATCGCCCTCGTTGGATGTGGCGGTCGTGGAACGGGAGCTGCGGCCAACGCCCTCTCCACCACCAGTGGACCGATCAAACTGGTCGCGATGGCAGACGTCTTCGATCATCGTCTCAACACCAGTTAAAAGAGTCTGAAAAAAC
>JAGQQP010000422.1 GCA_020426085.1 Planctomycetaceae bacterium
AGCCATGAGAGTGCGTCAATCCCCAGGAACATTCCCGTTTTGCCAAGGGAAGTGGCGAAACCGAACATGCCATAAAAAAATGTGGAACCCAGGAGTCCCAGAATCAGAATCGGGCGACGTCCCACGCGGTCAGAAATCCGGCCCCAGACGGGAGCGAACAGAAACTGCATGGCGGAAAAGGAGGCCATCAACAGTCCGAGTGTGGCACCGCCTGCTTCAAAGTGTTCGCCGTAACGGGGGAGTAACGGTAATACAATTCCAAAACCGAGCAGATCAATAAAGACCGTAACAAAGATGAGAAGCAGACCTGCCTTGCGTCCTTTCGACACGTGGTTCCCCTTTTACAGTGGTTGCGATGACGATTTAAAAAGAAACAATGCCGAGGAGTTTATTCCTCGGCATTGTGGAATCATGATCGAAATGGAGTCTGAATTCAATAGACTGCGATCAGGCCAGTTTGTCAGCAAAATCTGCTTCGGGTGTGGCCGGGTTTTCGGGATCGAACCATTCGGGTTTGAATTCGATGCGAATCTTGTGTTTCATGGCCAGGTTGGAAGTCAATGCCATGATGGCATCGGCCATCGCGACGGTTCCGTTACATTTCAGGCCACCATCTTTAGGTTCGCTGTGATTGTCTGTGCGGATACAGTGGCAGAAATGTTCCATTTCTTCGGTGTATCCACGGCTGATTTCATCGCCCATGGCTTTGGTTGTGTCAGAAGCGGCAGCGGAAGGAGCTGTCGTTTCATACGCATCCAGAACCGGTCCGCTTCCATCGCTGGATTTGATGACCCACAGACGCTGATCAGGACCGCCACCACCCGTTGAGGGGCTGGCTTCCTTGAAGAGCAGTGCTTCTTTTTCTGTCTTCATGATCAGAGTACCGCGGCTGCCGAGCACGGTTTCGCCGTAAGGCTCCCAGCGGTTAGTGTTGATCGAGGAGTAAGTCACGATACAGATATCGCGGGGATTGGTTTCAGCGTCGTAGTGTGGGCCGGGGAATTCAAAGGTGACATAAACGTGGTCATCGATCTCGCGATCGTCTTCCTGTTTGTCCTTGGAACCAATACCTTTGACGCCGTAGAAGTTTTTCCCGCCATATCCCTGGACTGCCAGTGGGTGAACTTTACCCAGGAAGATACTGCAGGCATCCAACTGGTGGCTTCCCAACTCAGCCATCAAACCACCGCCCGTCTTGTTATACAGACGCCAGTTGATGAGTTCGTCCATGTTGTCGTAGCCATACTCCTTGACTGTCTGGGCGAGCGCCTTTTCGTCTTCTTTAGGAACATCTTTCCGCCAGCTGTCTCTGCCGGGAAAGCTGTTGTTCCGGTGCCACTGGGCGCGAATGTGTCGAATGTCACCCAGCAGACCGGTTTTTACGAGTTGATTTGCATTGTCATACAGCACGCTGTAGTGGCGTTGATGGCCGACAGCCAGCAGCAGGTTCTTTTCTTTTGCTTTCTTGATGAGCTGCTTACATTCGGTGATGTTGTGTGCCATCAGTTTTTCAGAAAGGACATGCAGGCCGGCATCAAGGGCCGCCATGGCGATGGGAGCATGCTGGCTGAGAGGAACCGCGATGACAACTGCTTCCAGACCCAGCTCATTTTTTGCGGCGATCAGTTTTTTATGATCGTCAAACTGTTTGATTTTGGATGCTTTTTCTTCGCCCAGTTTTTTAATCAGACCAACACGATGCACATTGCCGTGACCGTGAAATGCTTTCTTGCGGTTCGTGGGACGCAGGTCTGCAATCGCGACGATTTCCATGTAATTTTCGGGGTGCTGCGTGATCAGCACGCTGCCTTCATCTCCCGTACCGATGAAACCAACCTTGACTGGTTTACCTTTGAGCTCTTCGTATCCAAAATAGGCTGCACCTAATCCAGTACCGGCTGCTGCTGCCGTCGTGAGGAAGTCACGACGTGTAAAAGAGACGGCTTCGTTGAAGTTATCTTTTCCGATTTGTTCCTGTTCGGGAGTCAGATTCATCTTATGATTCTCCTGGTACGCGATGCGTAGCTGTGATCCGTAGAGAGTGATAATTGGTTAATTATAGGCGGGAAACGAGGCGTTTGTTAGATGTACCTTCATTTCTTACGTAAAATGTACTGAATCAGTTGGTTTTGTTTGGCTGGTTTTTTCGACTATGGAAAAAGCGGTAAACCAGACCGTCGATGCCGAACCACGTTCCCGTGGGGAGTGCAGCTATCGCCAGTAAAGCCAGTACTTCAATCATATTCTTGTTAATGATAAAACTGTGTTCAGGTCCCGGGACAGGGGGAACTCCCGGCCAGGGAGGCATGACCAGGTAGAACGAGAGCAGCATTCCCGCTGAGGCAATCGCTGCAATTCGGGTCCCAAAGCCAATCAGGAGCAGAACTCCCAGAATCGTCAGGCTGTAAATGGTCATCATGTTCACACGGTGGATCTGTGTGTTTTCGGGGGGAACGGGGCCTGCTGCCAATTGTTCCGGACTCAGCAGCTGGCTGGCATCCGATTCCATTTCATCTTCCATAGCCCGAATGGGATTCACCAGACTGGCTTTCATTCCCTGGATTTCAGCCCAGATCTTATCGAGGTGGTCCACCTGGAAGTCCTGATCTGCCTTGGCAAGCCGCTGCTCGTAGCGATCCAATGCGACTTTGTATTGCTCGATTTTTCCAGCGCGTTTTCCGTCGATGGTGCCTTCCTGTGCGATGTCAATCTGTCCTGCGATTTCCGGATTACCTCGCAGTGAAGCCTGCATTTTCTCAATATAACTGAGTCGGGAAGAACGGGCGTAGACTTTGTCAACGGCTTCGTAGTATTCGCGATCGAGTGGCGTTCCGCCTGTCAGTTTGCCATTAGGGCCTTTTTTCACGGGGACCATATTCTGCAGCCGCTGTTTTTCAGCCGGTGTGAGGTGTTTTTCTCCATCAACGATTAACCGCTTTTTTTCGGGGTCAAACTTGATGACTTCGCCCAGGCTGCCGTTGAATTCGACACCGGGAGGCAGTGCGTCCAGCTCTGCAGCGAAATAATCACTGCCGCTGACCATCTGGTGCAGACGGGATTTCTGAGCGTCGGTCAGGTTGGGGTAGTGGTTCAGGAAACGCTGTTCCCAGCCCAGCCATTTGGCTTTGACCTTATCTGCATCAAGCCAGTTGAGGTCATTGGGGTCGCCGGTCATGTTGCGGAAATGGTCCCGAAACGGTCCTTTGGCATTATTGAGATAGCCGGCGGCCGTCCAGGGACGATTGGAACTAAGTGTGTCAATCTTCCACAGACCTTCATAAAGCAGCTGCCAGCCAATACTGAGACGTAAAACGACGATGAACAGGATGGCAATGCCTGTTATTTTCTTTAAATCTTGCACTCGTGAACCCTCTTTTTTTCAGGGGATTTCAATTTCGTTAATCTGATTCTGTGTGACTGTTTTGACGTGATCAATTCCTAAAAAGGATTGATCGTCTGTGGTTCGTACCCTGGCGTTGATACTTCCTGGAAGAACATGAATTCAGAGTCGGATGACTCAAATTCAGCCGTCTTACCGTTTTCAATTATGCAAATCACTATTGAAAAACGTGCGTTATACGAACCTGTTCTTCAAAGAATCCTTTATAGCGACAAATCATTGTGACAACAATTGGTCGCGATCCAGGAACAGAAACTCATTGGGAATTCCACGAATTACCGGGCTGAGTTTTCTGCCTTGGGCAGGGGGGGGAATTAAAATCGTACCGACCTGAGTATGCTTCTCGCAATACTCCAGAGCCTTTTCGATGCCGATTACGTAAAAAGCAGTGGAAAGGGCGTCCGCCAGAGCAGCATCAGGGGCGATAACCGTTACAGACAGTAATTCCGAGACAGGCCAACCCGTACGCGGGTCGAGAATATGCCCGTAACGCTGTCCCTGATGTCGAAAATGCTGTACTGAAGAACCGCTGGTCGACATGGCACAATCCTGCAGCAGAATGGTGCCCAGTCGCTGACTGGTGAAGAGCGGGTTTTTGATGCCCACGGGCCAGCCTGGCAGTTCTTTGTGTGTTCCTGTAGCAAGAATGCTGCTGAAACCTCCATAAAACAGCCAGTTTTCCTGTTCTTCTGACTTCAGGAACTGACCGGCGAGGTCCAGAGCGTAACCTTTGCCGATGCCGCCGAGATTCAGTTCATTCTCAGGGGACTTATATTGAATTGTTTTTGCGTCCTGATCGAACAGAAACTGATCAATGCCGGTATGCTGCAGGCAGTCGTCGATCTCCTGTTGAGTTGGCAGGCGTCCAGCCAGTCGGCTTTCCCGCCACAATGCGATGAGAGGCCCCGACGATGGATCGAAGCCCCCCTCAGTGTCGATGCAGATCTGGCGGGAGCGATCGAGAATCTCGAACAGGCGGGGATCCATACTGACAGGGCCGTCTGCCGCTGCAGCATTGACTCGCGACATCTCGCTGGTGC
>JAGQQP010000423.1 GCA_020426085.1 Planctomycetaceae bacterium
CCAGCAATGTGATATTCACATCACCATAGGTAAAGTCGCCCACAAAATCATCTGCAGAAGAACCGACCAGGCTGTTCGCAGCAGAGACGACACCAGTCGTTCCTGTTATTCCATTTCCCCAGGTCAGCGCACCAGCATCTGCACTCGAACCGTTATCCCAGAACGGACTGCCTGCCAGATAATTCCCGTTAGAAAGTAATTTGATTCCCGGTTCGTTACCATAGTTAAATCCGATGCGGTCATTCGCGTGAGCACCGACCAGGCTGTTAGCCTGCGAGATGACTCCGGTCACACCGTTTGTCGCATCACCAAATGTAACTGCCCCGACGTTGGCCGTTGCACCATTGTCCCAGTACGGATTACTGACGACATAGTTACCATTGGACAGTACAATAATATTCGCCCCGGCGATGCCATCATTCGATGATGAACCAACCAGGCTATTGGACGCCGAGACGACTCCGGTCACTCCGGTAATCCCATTCCCAAAAGTGACCGCACCGATCTCTCCCCCCGCCCCACCATTACTCCACTTGGGACTACTCACCAGAAAATTACCATTCGGTAATGCTGTGACTCCACCACTTCCGATCTGTTCATAGGGACTCCCGGTCAAAGTGCTGATTAACTCACCGGTTGCTCCACTAAAAAGGTAGACGGCCCCTCGATAATCTCCATCTCCAAAAGTCGGATCCGTGACGACAATATTCCCCGTACTCAATGTGACCACCGAGTCTCCGAAGTGCGCAATTCCACTCGGATGAGGATTAGACAATTCCGAAAAAGCTGCCGTGAGCAATGTGCGCGATTCCAGAATTTCGATTTTACAACCCGCTGGCTGCCTGTGTCGTTTAAAAGCGCGCAAGTCACGACTTCGAGGTCGCTTTCGAAACATCCGCATTAGATTTTGGGGGGATCGTAATGCTTGCCCCACGAAGCCTTGCCAGTATTGCATGGAATTCAACCTCTCAGATACGTAACCTTGAGCCCACTCTGTTTCCACAGAACGACACAAGACTTGGCGACACCTGTCGGAGAGATGTGCAGTGAGAATCCCTGTTTTTTGCAATTATCTGATCATGAATTTGCTGCGTTGCAGTGGCCCGTATTTCCTGTAAGCTGAAGAACCACAATTATTACCGTAAAACCAGAAATATAAATCACTTACAGAGGACCCATCTTCTTGAATCCGGTAAATACTACATCGATCAGTCCAGTATTTTTACGAAACTGTCCTCACGTCAGGTGAGGAAGCTCCAGGATGAACTTCAATTGAAGTCGGCATTATCGAAAAGATTGCGCGGAATTAAAACGGAATCAAGTCAGCCTCATCCTGAAGGGATGCAAAGAACAAATCTGCTTCCTCATTCCACTCTGCCAGCTTGCGTACTCCGGGAGACAGCGTTTCCTCCATCAGTCCATCGGCAGCATGCCCGTATCCAGCCAGATGGCCAAGTTCGTGCAGGATCACGGTCCAGAGATCAATCTGACCGGCGGCTGCAGTATCAGGCAAAGCGATCAGAGAGTACTGACTCTCCAGGGCATACTCGCTGTTGTCGGCAGGAGTCTCATCTACAAACCATCCATAGCCGGCGGCATTCACATCCAGATAAAGGGTACCACCGGTTGCGCGACCTAATGTGCCCCCTTCCAGGTCGACCACTTTGACTTCGACAGCGGACAGCAACTCACGCTGCTTTGAAGAAAGTCGGGGACTGATTTGGATTACCGCCTGCTCTACCAGTTCTTCTGCTGTCTGTTGTTTCAATACGCTGGCAGTCAACTTTTCAGCAGGCGGGAGCGAGACCAGTAGTCTGTCATTCCATGCATCCGGATAATTGACCGGATAATTAATTTTAGACTGTTTTACTTTTGATTTCCCATAATTAGAGACCAGTGCAATCAGATCACGATAATCGATGCGGTCACTCTGATCATAATCGGCAAACCAGGCGTATTCGGACTCCGATTCACTGGGACGCGTATCATAGAGACTGACCTGCTGTATCAGATCACGATAATCAATCTTGCCGTCATCGTTCAAATCAAAGGGGTTCGCAAAGATCTCCGTAGCAGCATTTTCGATATTCAGTGGTTTAACCACCTGCCCGGTCCCCAGACCAATCAACGCACTGGTGAGCTCGAACGACCGTCCCCCCGATCCAAGGCTCTGCCCTTCCAGATCCAATGCAATTTCATCATGATCCAGTGCTTCAAATTTGATGCGGGCGAACAGCAGCTGGCCCTCAATTCCCAGATCACCTGCTTCGGTTCCTGCAGCCAGTTGGTCCACTGTGCCACTCACATCATCGATCGTACCAGACTGATTCTGTGTAAACGCGGAACCAAACTGAATCTCAGTAGCAGAGGTCGCATCCGTCTGATAACTCAGATTCACTCCAACCAGAGCCACTCCCTCACTGTTTAAGTTATCGGTATGTACCCAGATTTCCACCCAATATTCAGACCACTCCCCGATCCAGGTTTCATTCCCAGGCAGGGCAGCCACTTCCCCGTTGGCATCCACGTCGGTTGGAGTCTCTACGACCCGCAATGTAAGAAACTCATCCATTGATTCTTCAATTGCGTTAATGGTGAAAATAAAAGAACGCTGGAACGTACCATTATCTTCGGGCGTCGCCAGGTCATGATCCAGGCCCCCATCTTCTACCTGCACGGTAATCTCAGCAGTGCCGGTCCTGCCAGTCAGCGGTGAGACACGCAACCGCGGCCTGCCCCCCTCATTCAGAACAGTCAACCCGGAATCGGGAATCACATCAGGGTTATCTGACGAAGCTGACCAGACCACTGGCCCCTCTGTGGCAGGTTCCAGTCCCGAAAGATCGATCGATTGTTCCGGGGCATTTTCTGTGACGACCACATCCTCTATCAGGTCAAATGTGGTTCCCTTAAAGCCATCGCTCTGCGAACCGATCCAGATCGTATTTTCTTCTTCATAAGCGACCAGAAAGGTCTGATTCACATCATCTCGAATCAGATTGATAAAGAAACTGCTTCCCTGCGTAGATGCCACGCTGTTACTGGAAGTGAGGAAACCACTCACACCTGTGTCCCCGTCACCAAAGGTCACTCCCCCCCCTTCATCAATGGAACCATTGTCCCAATCCATACTCCGCACCAGATAATTCCCGTTCGGCAGTGCGGTCACGCCGGAAACACCTGCTCGATAATACCCCAGTTGATCTCCCTCGTGCGCCCCGACGAGACTGTTCGTCTGTGTGATCAGACCGCTCACCCCCACAGTCCCCTCCCCAAAGGTCACCGCGCCGGCATCGATGATCGTTCCATGGTCCCAGTCTGGGCTCGCTACTACATAGTTCCCAGTAGAAAGTGCAGTCACAGCGGATTGGTTGAATTCACTGTTGCCTAACTGATCATAGGCAGTGGAACCGACCAGGCTGTTGGTTGCGGAGACCAGACCGCTGCCGCCGCTGGTGCCGTCCCCAAAGGTGACAGCCCCTGCATTCACGATCGAACCGTTATCCCAGCCCGGGCTGCTGATGACATAGTTCCCGTTGGTCAGAGCGACAACTCCCTGAGATCCCACATTATCATATTGTCTGGTCCCCACAAAACTGTTTGCAGTCGAGACTGCCCCCTTCACGCCGGCAGTTCCACTTCCCCAGGTGACCGCTCCCAGATCATAGAACGAGGCATTCGCCCATTGCGAACTGATGACGACATAATTACCGTTCGCCAGTACGGTCACGCCATCTAATCCGACGTAGGAATAGTTCTCGGTACCGACCAGACTGTTCTCCTCTGAGAGAACTCCCATCATTCCAGTCATCCCGTTTCCAAATGTCACAGCCCCCTTCTTAAACGACCAGTTACGGCTGATGGCAACATAATTACCATTGGGTATTGCAACAACGCCCCCCAGGCCTACGTTATCCGCGTTATGGGAGCCAACCAGACTGTTGCTGGACGAGATCGCCCCGCTGATTCCAGTCGTACCGTCGCCGAAGGTCACCGCGCCCACAGCAGTTTCAGAACCGTCACTCCAGGCAGGACTGCTGACCACGTAGTTCCCGTTCGTCAGAGCCGTGACCCCGGCGAATCCCACCAGGTCGAGTCGAGTTGTGCCGACGAGACTGTTGCTGGCGCTGATCGTTCCGCTGATGCCTGTCGTTCCATCACCAAACGTCGCCGCCCCCGCATCCGCAATGGAACCATTGTTCCAGACCGGGCTGATGATGACATAATTTCCGTTGGTAAGAGGTGTGACGCCGTTCGTATTAATCCCGATTCGCCCTAGATAGTCATCTTTAGTCAGCCCGACGAGACTGTTCGTCGCGGAGACCGCTCCCGAGACGCCGGTCGTTCCACTGCCAAAGGTCACTGCACCGGCATTGACCACCGCACCATTGTCCCAGGCAGGACTGGTCACAACATAATTTCCATTCGCAAGTTC
>JAGQQP010000424.1 GCA_020426085.1 Planctomycetaceae bacterium
CGGGCGAGTCGAATTGAACCTGTTCGATATTGGGTTGGGGCACGGGTGCTGTCATGTTGGAAATTATGATCGTCCCAACAATACTTGTCAAGACAACTATTGTTGGGACGGTTAATAGGTCGGGAAATTTCTGGTGCCGAGAGTGGGTGACTGTTTCCCAGGGCGGAAGCTATTTCACGCACTCAATGAACGTGATGGGGGAATTGGTTAACAGGGGGGACCAGTAGTCCGGCGTGTTATCGGTCAGCCCGTCCGGTGAGAGTTGCGGGGCATGCCAGCGGACCTCATTAAAGCCGGCTTCGCGAAAGGCGGCTTCGTGGGTGTCAGCCGTCAGGTGATAGTTTTCGATATCAAACGGACCGTCCTCCAGATGGAAGGTCCAGGTGATCGGCGTCCCCTCGATCCAGTCTTCACTGGCAGAGGTTTCAAAACCGAAATGACGAAACGAGGGACTATCGGGAAAATGAAACATCGGGCTGCTGTTGACGGTCACGAAGCGACCGCCCGGTTTCAGTGCTTTCGCGATGCCGTTACACATCGACTGCAGCTCCTCGCGCGTGCGGGCATAGTTCAGCAGGTAGGCGGCGACCGCCAGATCGAACTGTTCTGCGACAGGCAACTCGCGGGCATCGCCGACGATGTAGTCGATGCCCTGCTGATTCTGTGTTTCCTGTTTCTGAGCGAGTTCAATCATGCCCTGTGACAGATCGACGCCCATTACGCGTGTAGCACCCCGTTCGCGAAGCATGCGGGTGTAGAATCCTTCACCACACGCGACATCCAGCACGGACAGTCCTTCTGGATTGCCGGCCAGATTCAGCAGTGTGTAACCTTCAATGAACGTCCGCCAGGGCTGCTGTTTGGATCGTTTATACTGCTCGGCGATGGGGTCGTAGTTTGTCGTCATGGATGATGATCCGTTCCACTCAGAGAGATTTGAATCAGGTGCTGAGGACACAAGGTTGGGGCATTGCTGAACTATAACGTCTGAACTTTGCTGACTACTACATCGATTCTGAAAAAATTCGAACTATCATTGAAAACCTCTCGTTCGATCAGGCAGCAATTTATTAATTTTATTACAGTACCAGGAACTACTGCGGAGCCTGGCGGAAGTATCAGGAGCGAAACGTCAGCGTGTCTCCTTCAGACGAATCGTCGTTCTGTGAATCGTGATCCGTTTGAAACCGAACAGGACGCAGCGCCCTGCGGTCTACGGTCAACTGGAAGATGTCAAAGCGATTGTATCCCCCCGCCAGATCGTGGAGCTGCTTCGGTTCGACACAGAGAGAGAGGTCGATGTCGGCGTAGAGAATTCCTTCGTCGGCCTGCATGATCTCGCTGATAGGTGTGCCGTTCGGTCCGATCGCGACCGAGATGCCGCGGGGGCTGCCCTCCAGGATGCGGGCGGAATTGGGATCACGCTGTTTCAGCAGGTCGAAGGCTGCCTGGTCCAGGTAACCGGCGGCGACCAGATTGAACAGTTTACCTTCGAAAGAGTGTGCCCCGGCGCGAATCAGGATTGCATTTTTGAGATCATAGTTTTCATGGACGGCCGGATCGTGTGAGGGCCAGACCGGCGGATACGTCGACATGTGAACCTGCTCTCCCTGGGCCAGCAGCGTGAACCGGGCCAGTGGATTGGTATTCTCGCCACAGATCAGCATGCCCAGTCGCCCCAGTCGCGTCGGGCAGACTTCCAGGCCGGCGCCATCGCCGGGAGACCAGACCAGTTTTTCATAAAAGGTCGGAACGATTTTTCTGTGATGACAGAGTATGCTGCCGTCATCCCCGATCAACGCGTTGGCATTCCAGATACAGCCGCTGCTGACGGTCGTTCCCTCATTGAAGCCCATCGAAACAAATATCTCACATTCGCGGGCCGTCTTGGCGATGAGAGCCAGTTCGGGACCATCCACTTTAATCGAGTTCGCAGCCAGTTCGCAGAACAGATCGTGATTATGAATTGGCGCCTGCAACGCACACCAGACTGGAAAGGCAGGGATATACGTTTCGGGAAAGACTATAATCTGCGCCCCGTTACCGGCGGCTTCACGAATCAGCGAGCAGGCCTTCTCGACGGTCGCGTCTTTATTGAGAAACACGGGAGCGACATGGGCGAGAGCCGCTTTGAATGTGGGATAGGACATGTTGAAGTACCGTACATGAGAATGAGATGATTAGATACCGGTAGAACAAAACCAATGTACTATCAGTTCTGACTCGTTATTGTTTTTGCTGATTGATTGTGATTGTAACAACCCGATCTGTGAAAGATAGATCGAGGTGTAGTGGTAAGGCCGATGTTTCCCGGAGTTCTGTGAGGTATCTATTTTCGATTTCTGGAAACATGTCTGAAAAAAGAATGGAATTGAATTCAGTCACAGTAGAATCAGCGATTGAGCAGTTTGATTCTTTTGTTGAGGCGTAGCGTGAAGTTTCTCGTGCAAGGTAACGCAACACCAATAAGGTGGAGTCCCATTGCTCAACAGGAATCTGATCTCGTTCGAATTCTGTTTCGGACGAGATATATACCACTGAGAAATGGTCTTCTTTACGGGTGAGTACAATGTATTTTGCGGTTTTTTGGATGGCATCATTAACCATCAGAAATACTAAATAAAAGTGGACCATATACTGATCGTAGAACATATTGGCGCTCAATCTCTACAGATTCAGATAATGAATCGATCTCTCTCACACTTTCGCCTGAATACTCTCCAGCACGCCATCCCATAATTGCAGTCGTGCTTCCACCGCAGCCTGGGCCGCGGCGATTGCTTCCTGAATTTTCACGGGGTCATTGTCACACAATCCGTTAAGCAGTCGCAGTGAAAGGGGGGCATGGAAGTCGCCATCCAGTTCGACGTGCCGATTCAGATAGTAGTGAAATACGGGAGCCTGTGTGTCCGTGACGCCAGTCTGTTTCAGGATCGAACGGAACATGCCGGGAATAATGTGTTCGCGCCCCAGCGCGAACGCGGCAGCGATTTTATGCGGCGCTCCGTCCGCGATGAAGGCAAAGGTCTGTTTGGTAAACTGCCGTGACGGTTCCGGCATTCCTGGAAACTGCAGTGCCGCTTCGATTCCCTGCTGATCGACGATCCTGATGAATTCCGACAGGGTTTCCGTACTGGCACCGACTTCGGTCATCGCAGTCTGGTAGAGTTCGAAGTGACTGGAAAATGCGCCGTCGGCGGTTTCGTCGCATTCTTCTTCCAGTACGATTTCATTAATGAACCGTCTGACACTGGCATCACCGCGCGGCAGCCACGGGGCGCCGGTCGGTGCAATCACAGCCTGCAGGTACTTGACCAGCGACATGAAGTCCCAGACCGAGTAGATATGGTGCTCCATAAACCGCTGCAGATCATCGAGTGAGGCGATCGCTTCATAGATCGGATGATTTTCCAGCTGTTCGGAAAAGGAAGCAATAATTTCTGATGTAATTTCCTGCGACATGGACAGCCCTGTTCCCCGGTAATATCAATCTCTTCAGTACATGAATCTTGTAACAAACTTCCGAGATTATAGTTCTCACCGGCTGTTCTGGTAGGGCTTTCGCAGGGATTTCTCTTAATCCCACCAGAAGAACCAGTAGGGAGATTTGAGAAGCGTGGCACCCAGATTACTGATCGTTTCACAACCCTGATCCACAATATCTGCACAATACCAGTACTGTTCCCAGGCCAGTTGCATGGCTGATTGCTGATCTTGCGGAGGTCGATTGACTGTGCATTCGATAACACCACCCCCGACACTGCAGATTTCCGCTCCAAACTCGGCTTGCCACTTGCGATGGAAGGCACATTGAACCTCCGCTTCCGGGCAATCATTCCAGCCACCAAATTTTAAAACGGCGGGAAGCTGCCAGGACGTTTCAACCTCTGCCAGTCCGATAAAGACTTCGGGGAGAAAGCTTCCCGTCACAGCGTTTTTGTGCAAAATGAGGGAACCTTTGTCATGGATTTCTCCAGGCCATTCCCCCAGGTCCTCGTAGGGAGAATATCCATACTCTTTCACTTCCTCCCTGCGTTCCGCCACCCAATCTTCGAGATCGATCTTCTGAGAAGCGCGTATGATTTCCTCGGGTGACTGCCGGTTGAATTCAGCAGATTTGATCATCATCTCTCGATCCTGGTGTGGCCCAATCAGGAACGGGTATTTTCCTGTTTTCGCAAACTGATCTCTCAACTCATTTAAGCGTTCGACAGCCTCTGTTCCGGGGACTTGAATCGACGTGAATGTCATAGTGCATGCAATCCTGTTGAATCAGAAAGGGAAGCCTGAAAAATGAATCGTATGAGTTCACAGATTCCCGTATTTTGTCGCCAGCACGACCGTATAGCCGTCCGGGTCGCGGATCCAGATCTCCCGATGTTGCGCATTCGGATTGACCAGTGGTCCGTCCAGAATTTCCACTGCCA
>JAGQQP010000425.1 GCA_020426085.1 Planctomycetaceae bacterium
TCATCATCTTCTCAAATTTTAACAAAGAGACGGGCGTAAAAACTCTTCTGACAGATGCCAGTCTGACTGGACGATACTCGTCAGGTCAACCTGCTGATTCGGGATTGGAAAACAAGTGAGGGAACCACTCACTTCACTGAATAAACAGGTGAACGAGAATTTTTGCGAGAGGGACAGTGAATGAGTTTCAGTGTAGATAACATCCAGTCACTTAACGAACTGCGACAATTTATTCATAAAACGTTGTGCGAAAAAGAGAACCTGCTGGAAGAGCAGTTCTCGATGTCAGAAATGTCCCTGATTCGTCGTGGACGCAGCTGCGGACTGCAATTCTCGATCAACGGCCCGCGTAGCGTACGTCTGGGAGCCATCTGGGCATCAGACTCGAATATGATCTACTTTTATGATGCACGAGGCGAACGCTATGCTAAGGTGCATCTCCCCAATCGAATCTTTATCGCGGATGAAGAAGCGGCCTGATCCCGGTGCTAATCAGCTGAGATTCTGCTCCGGCCTGAGTCCTTCGTTGCACTGGTGGTTGTAAGTTCCTGGAGACGGGCTGCCGCTTTGGTGCTGCCATACTTTTCCGCGTTCCTGTAATGGAGTATGGCGATGGTGGGGGTAGAGTGTTTTTTCTCCGCCTGCCGACCCAGTTCATAAAATCGCTCTGCCTTGGTGCTCCTCATTTCACTGGCGTTTCTCAGCGGTTTCGAGGAGCCGGTCTCTGTTGCCTGAATTGTGACAGTCTGATTCAGCAGCTGGTCGCGCCAGTGCTGATGTGCAGAAGGATCATTCCGGGTATCGCGTAAAACACGAGGCGCGGAATTGAGCAGCATCTGATCCATGGCTTCAAAATCATGGATATAGACACTAACACTACTGGTCGAACAATGAAAAGAGTGACCATAGGTGGAACCGGCGCGAAAGGGGCCACTCTGTCTGGAATAAACGGCACCTGATTGAACTCCTCCCAGCAATGCAGATCCCCGATCGGGAACAGTCACTGTTGTTCCCGCTGAAAATTGTTGTACGATGGGTTGCTGGATTCTGACAACCTGTGCTTCAGCAGTTTCAGTAAGAACTGTCATCAGGCAGATCAACATGCTGCAGCCAACTGCGATGGATTTCATGCTTGGAGTCTCCGCTAACAGAATGCGGTTGATTAATTCTATCGTAAGGCATCAGGCTGGACTCGACAACTGTTTTTCCAGTTGAGTTTTCAAGCTGACTTTGCTGCAGCCCTTTTTTTGATGTGAGAACAGCCTCTTTCGATACCTGGAGAGATCATGAATACGCGTTATATCCCAACTGTGAAATGGTTTGCAGGGTTTCTGTTCCTGCTGTTGTTCACGTTTTATGGTGAAAAAGGCTTATGCGCTGAGAACCGTCCCAACGTGATCATTATTCTGACTGACGATCAGGGATATGGGGATGTCGGGTTTCACGGGAATCCAAAAATAAAGACGCCACACCTGGATCGCATGGCGAAGCAGAGTACTGAGTTAACCAGGTTCTATTGCAGCCCCGTCTGTGCACCGACACGTGCCAGTCTGCTGACGGGGCGCAACTATTATCGCACAGGAGTCATTCATACCTCACGTGGCGGTGCGAAAATGCACGGCGAAGAGATCACAATTGCCGAACTGCTGCAACAGGCGGGATATCAGACCGGAATCTTCGGGAAATGGCATCTGGGGGATAACTATCCGATGCGACCGCAGGATCAGGGATTTACGGAATCGCTGATTCATAAGAGTGGAGGGATCGGCCAGAGTCCCGATCAACCCAACAGCTATTTGAATCCAAAGCTCTGGAAAAATGGAGAGGTGTTTCAGTCAACCGGGTATTGTACGGACGTGTTTTTCGATGCGGCTCTGGAGTTTATTGATCGACAGCAACAGGCAGTAAAACCGTTTTTTGTCTATCTGCCGACGAATGCACCTCATACGCCACTGGAAATTGCCGAGTCATACTGGAAGCCTTATCAACAACAGGGACTCGATGAAACAACAGCACGTGTATACGGGATGATTACTAACCTGGACGAAAACATCGGAAAACTGTTGACACATCTGGATCGCAGCGACCTGTCTGAGAAGACGGTGGTTCTGTTTCTGGGCGATAATGGTCCGCAGCAGAAACGAGATACCGGAGGACTGCGCGGGCGTAAATCCTGGATCTATGAAGGGGGAATCCGGGTTCCCTGTCTCGCGCAATGGCCCGGTCATTTTCGGGAAGGAGAGAAAATCAATCAGATTGCCGCACACATCGATCTGCTGCCAACGTTGCTGGCTCTGACAAACACACCGCGGCCTGAGCGTCTCAAACTGGATGGTGTCGATCTCTCTCCGTTATTGACGGGCGGGAAAGAGAAACTGCCGGAGCGAAGCCTGTTTTTCCAGGTGCATCGGGGTTTAAGGCCACAGCGCTATCAAAATTTTGCCGTGGTGACGGAACGGTTCAAACTGACTGGTTACCCTGGCACTTTTGGAAACGAAAATCTGATGCTGCAGGCTGAACCCGTTCTGGAACTGTATGATCTTTCGGTTGATCCGGGAGAGCGGAAGGATGTACTGTCTAAGCATCCAGAGACGGCAAAAACGTTGCTGGAACAATATGAAGCCTGGTTCTCAGAGATGAAAACGACGAGAAACTTTGAGCCGGGACTGATTGTGATTGATCGGGAGCAGGAGAACCCCAGTGTCCTCTGTCGCTATCAGGATGGCTCATTTCAGCAGGGAGTGTCAGAAGGCTGGATGGTGAAGATCGTCCGACCGGGTTTATATCGCGTCAAAATCAATCGTGAGTCGGGAAAACCAGGTAAGCTCACTGTGAACTGGCAGGGTAAGGCTCTGCATGAGTTCCTGAAAAACGGGGAGTCTGCTGCCGAGTTTGAGCTGACAGCTGGAGCGGGGTTGCTTGACATCTGGTTTCAGGCTGAAGGTGAGGATCGGGTCTATCCTGGTGATAACAGTCCGCGAGGTGATGTGGTCATTACCCAGGTGAAATAAAAAAACCGGCGGGGAAGTCAGATTCCCAGCCGGTTAAGATGTCTGATATCGTCAGTCGAATGACTTAATAGTTCCAGTCGAGACCGACACTCCAGGTTCCGACACTCCAGGTTTCGCGTTTCAGGTCGATCGAAGGGAAGAGCCCTCTGGTTGGCATCCCCTGCCAGCGGATACTGTCATATGGTCTGGCGATTTCTCCGGCTGCGATGTAGGTGTAACCGACTTTTAACTTCGCTTCTTCAAGCAGTTTCATACGTTTCAGCACAGGAATCTTATCGAAGAGTGCCATTTCTGCAAAGATCGACTGTTCGAAGAGAGGTGAAACGTGTGTATGAGTCTGTGAGTCAGAGAATTCGTTCGGGTTAGGGTTATCAGGAGTCGGATCGATTAACGCTTTGGGACGGTCCACATCATTGGGATCAGCCCGGACAATCATACCGACGTTATCCCCTTTCAGTTTGATTGTTTCCTGGTTTGCCATCAGGCCAAATTTTGTCTGTCCCGAGATTTTGAATTTCTCGCCACCCAGGTCAAACTGAAAACCAATTTCCGGTCCAGCCAGATTGGTACGTACTACGTTATTGACATAAGTCGTCGTGGGAGTCACGGGCAATCCGGTAACTGGGTCCAGAGGAGCAACGAAGAAGGCGGTTGAAGTACCTGTGTTATTATTCCCGGTACTGTCGTCTTCAACCACTCCCGCGTTATCAATGATTCCATCCTGGTTTTCATCTGTTCCCGATGGAAGTGAGAACAGTTTCAGGTCTGGTCGAATCCCGGCGATGTTGGTCGCATCACTGTAAAGCAGCCCACTGTCGCGACCGACAAAACTGAATGCTTCTCGGACACGCATATATCGGGCTCCTGCGAGACCGCGAATCTTCAAGGCTTTCTTATCTACAAATGGAGTTGTCATCCAGGTGGCGTTAGTACCCCAGGCTTGACTGACAACTTTAATGTTGAAGTCGAGGTCATAAGGAACGGTGACACCATTGACGCTACCGTCATCCAGCGGCAAACCTCTCAGGTTCATCAATTCATTCTGTAAAACAGTATTGATTTCGGCTGTGGTGACACCGGGGATGGAAGAGACCACACCGGTTCCGGATGGATCAATAAAGTTTGGAGGTGAAAGCAGGATATCCATGATTGCCTGATTGGCTGGATTCGGCTGATGTGTGGAATCTTCAATCGCAGACCATGAAGTGTCAGCCTGTGTCAACCACCAGCCTGCGATTTCAACTCCACTTCCATCATCGTTCGTCCAGCCCCAACGCAATCGGGTACCAG
The DNA here is from genome assembly GCA_020426085.1 of Planctomycetaceae bacterium. Taxonomy (GTDB): domain Bacteria; phylum Planctomycetota; class Planctomycetia; order Planctomycetales; family Planctomycetaceae; genus Gimesia. The sequence goes on from JAGQQP010000425.1 coordinate 4,302, forward strand.
GTGCATTCAGGTTGGGAATGACATCGTAGGTTGTCTGATCGAAGTAATTGAATCCTTCGTTCTCGCTGAATTGATCGTAGAAATCTTCATCAGTAGCATCGATCAGTTCGTCTTCTACCAGCTC
>JAGQQP010000426.1 GCA_020426085.1 Planctomycetaceae bacterium
TTAGAACTAAATCTGGTTTAGACTTCCTTGGGTGTCGCGTGTATCAGGATCATTTGAAGCTGAATTCTCGAAGTCGCCGTCGTTATAGAGCTAAGCTCAGGGAACTGAATTGGGAGTTCGATTCTGGTTTAATCACGGAACTCGAATATCAGCAGCGCTCCGAATCGTTGACATCTTTCACCACAGCCGGTGAGGTTAGAAGCTGGAAATATCGTAATCGAGTGTTAGAATGGGAGCCGGTGAGTGGTCATGGGCTCGAACCGGGTGAACCGGGGCGGTAGCTTGAACAACGACTCCAAGAACTGCCGTTCGGCGAACCGCAACAGGAACTCTCCTGAGAAACGGAACAACAATCTCGGCTTCCGTGTGCTCCGCAGCTCTGCAGACAGGATGGATGTCCTACTGACGGAACCGACGACTTTCCAGTCTAATTCGTGTTTCGACACTCGTCAGCGAAACTAAAACAGAAGCTGCTCCGTGTTGGTAGGAATCGATGGATTTCGGTATCCGTAGATTCGGAGCGGCTTTATTATTATAAGTATTCCACTGGCGGTGGTCGTGTTATGTTTGTATTATCTCGAATGCACTGAATCCATCTTTTAAAAATAAACATCAGTGAAAAAATGCATCAAGATAATTCACGCTGGAGTACATCTCGGCCTGCTTGGTGACACAACCAAGCCGAGATTGAGTCCGAAGTAAACTGAGTCCATGCATTTCATAAGCCACTGTTATTAAAAGGCTTATTCATCTCTTAAATTCAAATGTCGGCTCAGAGGCTCTTTACCAACTACAAAACCTCGCGTCTCTCCAGTGTCTCCTGCAGATCCAGATTGATTAATTCCCGCACGCGTATACTGGCATAGTCTTGCTTCTGAGCAATCAACTGACTCGCGTAATGGTGCCAGTCTTGATCCTGGTGTGGACAGATAAAACGGTCGTGCAGATGCCCCAGACCACCGACCGATTCGGCAAAGCAGGTCGGCCCAAAACGGTTGCGCTTGACGTCGCATTTGGTGCCGCAGATTGGACAGTCCAGCTCATCTCTCTCCCCCGGTTTCGCGTGTAGATATTGTGTTCCGCTCAGTAGCATTGCCTGTGTCTCCTGTCGAATGAAATCTGTAACTAGAATCATCACGGGAGACGCTGGCGAGCAGACTGAAGCACCCATAAGATAGCTCTGAGCCATTCTTTGCCTTATCAGGCCGCATCGTTTCCTATCGGAAGGCTGTGGCACCTTGGTGGCTAAACCAGGTTGCCGGACGTTTCAAAGGGCCGTCTCCCTCAACGTCACTCGTGATGCTAAAAAGTGGAACTTCTCCCACTGACGGTGAAATCATAGAAGGCAGAATTCAAAGGTCAAGCCCAGATCGAAGAGCTTTCGTGGGCGGAGGATCTTTGCGTTCGTACCGCTCGAAAATATTACACCCGCTTGTTGCGACGGATCCGAGCAGCAGTACGCCAGCGAGCAAACTGAGATTGAACCGCCTGTTCGTCTCCATTGGTCGCATCTTGTTGAATCCTTTCAACCTGTTCGATCCGCTCGTTTTGTTCGCTGTGTTTTTTTTGAGTCCAGAAACTGAGCAACTCAACAAGAGCTGCGATAATGCGAAAAAGACCGCTCATCAGTTGGTGTTAGATTTATCGATCTTATGGCCGATGGTAGTGAGACCAAGCGCACCGGCTATCATCGACAGAGCATAAGTGGTGTCCATATCGCCGAGCAGAATTCCAGAGACTGCATAGAGCACAGTGACAGCCGCAACGATATAAGTCTTTTTGCCATTAAGGGGGAGTTTGTCCAACATCGATCCGGCTTCCTTGCCTAGGACTGAAATGATATAAAGCGGAGTCACATCCATGTTCGTCCGCTCATGAAAAACACCAGCGATTCCCGCTCCATGGTAGGCACTGGTTTCTTCTCGCACGTATAATTTCGCGTTGACTCACGAACAAAAGTCAAGGGCAATAGATGCGCAGAAAAACAAAGCGGGTAACGGTCGACCTGAATACGATCGAAGAATGGCGACCATTAAGCATTTATGCAGCTCGCCAGGGAAAATCACTTCGGGGCCTAGTGAGAGAAATGCTGGCTCCAAGGATTCAAGAAATCTGCAAACAAATCCAGATTCCGGAACCTCCCCAGGTAAAACCCTCAGAAAATCAATGAAATCACGCTCTTTTGGCAGATCTGGCCGTGTGAGGCCCTGAGAGGCCTTGTTTCGCGTCGTGTGCCTGGGATGGCCCGTAGGCCTTACATCTTAAAATAACGCGATCTTGGGGCCATTCATTACTGAAAATTGTCCGGGTAATCTGTGTTACCCGGTCATCATGCTATTTAGCGCGGACCGAGAATTGGATCAGATACTTCTCCATCTTGATTTGCTTTTGATTACATCACAGTCTGCACATACCCAGATTGTACACGTCGTCCCTTCGTATCTCTCATTGACGATAGCAATATTCACTGAAGCGTACGGAAACGATGATGACCGCTCATAAATGTTTTCTGAAACATAGTTGGGAATACCGCAAACGCGTTTAACTGGGACCTCGACGGGAACAAGCTCCGTTTCATGCAACTCGCAAATATTTAATCTGTCGCGAAGTTCCGAAACCGAGAGTAAACAATCCGCATTCAACGCAACGAACGAGTCCCATAGTTTTTGTTGCCAGTAGCGAAGACAATCTTGATTCCTTGTATTGTGAATCGCTTTAATGAATCGGCGATACTTTTCAACGCCAGCAAATCCCTTGAACCGTGATCGTAATTCAACGGGGTAAACCATGGGAATAATCTTTTCTTATCTAACGAACTTGTTTTTCACCTACACATTGTGCTATATGATGCTGCCTGGCAACAAAACGTGCTTAAAACTATTTATTGTTCAAAAATGACCGGGTAACGAACATTACCCAGTCATTCATTATTCAGTTGTCTATGCATAAGATGCAGGTTCGATCAGATCTAATACCGCCAACAACTTTTCGCGGGTTATGTAAAGGCTGCAAATTTTACGCTCTACATCTTCCTCAGACACCGTCATAACATCAAGCTCGATGACTTCACCAAGATTAAGCCGCTGCGTTCCTTTAGACGAGAATTGAAGGGATCGCCTCGAAACAACGCAAGGCACCTCAAAGTCTTTCTTATCAGACATCTTACTCCCCCCGCTCCTTGGTCCGACCGACAGTTTGAGAATCAGCCAGTTCGGTGTTCGTGTTCAAAGCTTTAGTTTTCTAATGGTTCATTTTTCGAACAGAGATCCTAGTAATACTAGTTACCCGGTTATTATTCATTGATCCTACAATGGAAAAATGTCAGGGTAATAGCTGTTACGAATTATGCCAGTTAAACAACTCTTGAATATTTAAAAACAAACAAAGGTTTCATTGGCTCCATGCGGATCAAAATGTTATCTGGTGAGTTCCGGGATAGCACCGCCCCAAGTTTGCACGATTGCCCGTCCCCACTTCTGAACTGCCATCAAGCCACGATCGTCATACTGCTGTAACAAGTACAAGAATTCGTCACCAAAATCAAAGTAGACGGGTTTGGTTGAATTGAACCAAACCGATCGCGGTCGTTGCCACTGAAAGAGATGGTGCCCAATATAGTTCTCCCATATTTGATCTTCTATTTCTGGGTAGTCGCGAATCCGAACCATTGATGTATTGCCAGGATTTTCACTGCGACGCCAGAAGCAACGACCTAGTCTGTCAATTCGCTGTTCAAAGAAAACCAAATCTTGAGCAAATTCAGAATCCGGGTCTGGTAATGGATCGAAAATATGAAAACGGCTCTTGAACTTCTCTCCATTCACAATCCAAATCATATTACCGTAGAACTGCTCTCGTGATTCGAGTTCGTCAGGAGGCATAGAGGAGTTCTGGAATTCGATAACAAGCTCAGCATCAGTCTTAACGTCAGCAATGTGTTTTTCACCGGTTGCCGAATCTTCATGGACTCGTTCGCGCCATTCTTTAGGAAAATAGGACTTCCATTCGCGATGCCATGGTGTTTCGTTTTCCCACCAAAGATCACAATCTCGTTTTGGGGAATGCGCCCAGTGCCAGATGACTTTTGTGCCACACTTAGAGATCATGTCACCTCCGCAATACTGGCAAGTAGCACGGAGTTTCGGTGACGGAAAGTTCCGAACACCGTCGACGATTGCGAATTGCATGAGAGTTAACTACCTAAATAACACACCCATAAACAGGGTCGCTGTAAATGACGTTGATTTCAGAAAAGTAGTCCGGGGAGGCGCTTGATAAATTAGCGATTTTACATCCATTGACAGTTTCCTTAAGACTTCAAAGTTAATTGAGATCACTTTCATCATTTAAGAGTTCTTCAAATGCTTTGAATGCATTTTCATCAACGGCTGTTGCTCTCTTTATTAT
>JAGQQP010000427.1 GCA_020426085.1 Planctomycetaceae bacterium
AGTTTGTGCGGGATACACTTTCATCGCGAGAAGACCTCCTGCACGTTGGCCGATTCCTGCATATTCACCCGAAACAGAGCATCATGCGGACAGGCTCGTTCACAGGCAGGTCCTCCCCGCTGATCAATGCAGAGATCGCATTTCGTCGCCTGAGTCAGAGGCGCGAGTGTTTTTGAATCGACGATCAGTTCTCCTGCAGAGTCGCGTATATCAACCATGCGAATCGCATCAAAGGGACAATTACTTGCACATTGAGCACAACCGATGCAAGTCTGCTCGTTGATGACAATATCACCTTTTCCGTGATCACGAAATATCGCCCCTGTAGGGCATTCAATCATGCATACCGGGTCCACACAATGCAGGCAGGCATTCGGAACCATATATTGATTTAGAATCGGTCCATGTCGAATAAAACGCGGGTTATTGTCATGAGCAGTCGCACAGGCGCGCACGCAATCATCGCATCGCGTGCAACGCTCGAGATCAATCACCATCAGTGAAGTCCCCTGCACAAAATCCTGGTCAATCAATTGACTCAGCAGAGCATCGTCTTTGATTTTCACAGATTGCCTGCTGTTCTGAGAAAGGGAAGCGTGTGACGGAACCACAGACTTCTGATGCGCTCCCTGGCTCTGCAGTAAAAGTGCTTCCACCAGAGGAACAGGTACGACGACAGCATTCAAATGCCCGATTGCACTCAATTGTGCACGATAGGGAACGGGAGAGTCAGCATGAAGCGCATCGCGAACTTCATTCAGTCCGAAAATCTGGCCCGGGGATAAATAACCAATCGTACGCCGCCCGTTATAGTACTGTTGACTGATTCGCGCTAAGCCACTGCGGATCATGACAATCCCATGAGGAATCGCCCCCTCTTCCACAATGACAGGCTCTCCAGCCGCTGACGCACTCTGATTTCCCTGAACCATGTCTTTAAATGGTCTGGAAGCGTCATAATTTCCGAAGGTCTGGAATTCGACCTGCGCAACAATACGTTCCATCAGTTCCTGTGGACAGTCCTGGAACAACGAGTCTGTTCTTAAAAATGCTGCCAGTGCCCGTTCTCGAAATACGTTTTCGATGTAAGCTTTTAATCCACCATTCTGATCATATCTGAGAATATCGCGAATACCCTGCCAGCGAATTTCCAGTAACTGTGAGACTCCTTCAGAAAAAACCGTTGCAACGCGGCTGGTTCTTCCCAATGCAGCCAGTTCGCCGAACCAGTGCCCCTCTTTCAGTTGAGCAGTACGATACTTATCCAGAACCGCAGACACTTCCTGCAGGTAAATGCGTGTGCCACCGCTGGTCGTGCGGGTGCTTTGTAAAGACTGGTTGTCCCGTAACACAGCTACCTCGCGAACTTCCGGAGCACGATGATTGTGCCAGAGTTGAGATAGACTCTGCCAAAATGATTTTGACTGTCTGCGACGACGGCCAAGAATTTCATCTGGTAAGGAAGACTCCCCTCCTTCAAGTTCGACGCGTACATTTCCCGACAGGACAAAGAAAGCCGAGTTACCCCAGTCTCCCCGACGAACAATAATATCGCCATCGTCAAATCCCACAATGCGGGCATCATTGCGGAGGATATCATGCAGGGGTATCGAACGCTTAAATCCTGAAGCATCAATCTCCGAAAAGGGTTTCTTACAGAGAAGTGCTTCCACTTCGACATCTGTCAGTTCTGCTTCACTGCCCGCTTCGAGTGAGAAGGGTTTATCCCAGCGACGCGGACGTGAGATGGATGGCTCAGACATGTAAGTTCTACTCAAATCAATCTGGAAACAGGCTATGGTTCAGTTCTTCAGATATTTTTCCTGATACTGCTGAGAGTAGTGTGGTGGTAGACGGTTAATCATGGAATCCAGATTGGAAAACTGCTCCCCATTATGATTCTGAGAGAACTGTTTTGCCTGTTCGGCAACTTTATCTGCAGCGGCGCTGTAGGTTTCTTTGTCAGTTGGGAGCGGGGCAAACAATGTCCCAAACATGGGAGTAATCAGAGCCGTCACTGCCTGGACTTCAGGTGTTGGTACCAGAGCATTAATCTGAGTCAATTGACCATTGGCTGCTGCGATGATACCGCTTAATTGTGGAATCACTGCCGGATTCGTTGCATCGGCCCTTAATCGCAGCGCAGTCTCCAGTTGAACCAGGGTTCCGACCACATACTTCATCCGTCTGCGGTTCTCGGCGGTTCCACCTGTGCGTTCCATCCACAGAGAAGGCGCTGCGGCATTGGTTGTTTTGTCAACCAGGAAATTATGTTTCAGCTCGCCTCCGGTCCAGGATACAAAATCAAAGGCACTCGCTGCCTTATGTCCGGCTGCGATCAGTTTTTCATTTCCAACCAGGTGACATTGAAAACAGGCTTTCGATAAACCATAAAGATTAGCCGAACGATTCATGCCGGCTTTATCACAATAATCCAGGCGCGCTTCCCGATGCGCGGCCGTCTCTTCAGCACGGGGAACCGGCATCGAAGCATGATAGGACTGATGGCGATTTAACCAGCCCTCTTCCCCTCCCGAGGCACCATGGCATTTTTCACACGAGACACCCGAGATCACCTTGACCTGCCCGTCACGAATTGCTTTTGTGCCATGACAGTCAGCACAAAGAGAATCCCCCAGAAGCTCTGCGCTCGTCAATCCCATTGCAGTCGCATATTTTTTTGTATTACCTTCAAATTTATAAAGCCGAATATCCGGAGACTGGAAATGAACGGTCTTCATCCAGGAAGCCACTTCTGAAGGATGGCATTTCTTACAATCGGCGGCTGTCACCCCCATGATCCTGCCTGTCTGATCCGCTGGATTCTTTGAATCAGTGGCAACAAACATGGATTCAGGCGCATCTTCAGTTGCATACATTTCAGAAGAAATGAACAAGCCTGAAAGTGTCAACAGGAAGCCAGACAGCAGCAACAAGTACTTACAATTCACCAGTTTAAACGAGCGGACTCTGCAGTAGTCGAAATGCATTCCGAGATTCTTTCTTCTACATGTGACAGGAGACGGGACTGCGCTTCTCTTCGCAAAGCAGGTCGATCTTTCCTCAAGAATTCTCAGAAAGACGGTCCTGAATGCTCACGCGAAATCAACAAAGCACTTAGAGAAATAACGGGCTGCTGTAGCAGATTACTACTCAAAATTTATTTGGATTCAAAATATTTCCCGATGGTCAGTGAATTTACGGTTACCATTCCCGGAAATTCCCGTTTAAACCTCAGTGGAGGTGATCACTTCGATCAGTCATTTTTCAGTATGTCTTATTCAGTTCAAGCTTTTTAGAAAATACCGTATCAGGACCAGTCAATGATACATTTGATCGCTCAGGGCCCCCGCCCCGGTGAAAAAATTGAATGGCACATTCCGGAAGCCAAAAAGATGCTATTGGGACGCAGTGCTGAAAATGACTGCGCTGTCCCCTGGGATTCCACCATTTCACGCATGCATGCTGAATTTCAACATCAGCAGGATCAGTTTAAAATTCGCTGTTTTCCAAGCGTGCTCAATCAGATCAAGTTTGGAGAACAGTTTCATAGTGAACTCGTTTTATCGGTAGGAGATACATTTCAGATTGGCGAGACACAATTCCTCTCGATTGAGAGAAATGCCAATAATGGCGTCCTCCAGATTCTGGATGACCTGGATACCGACTCCGGAATCCTGACAGAAGCCAGTTTACGTGTCACAGATTTTCGCATCGAAATTGTCTCCAAAGCGGTTCCCAGTTTGTGGCTTTCCAAGGATGAAATGAATCTCGCCAAACAGGCTGCCCTGTTGCTTAAAGATGTGATGAATCATGCCGATGTCGTCGCTGTGATTCAGAGTGATGAACCCAAAAAATGGAGCGTCGCACAGTGGGAACAACCCGTTCCCGGCTTTAGACGTGTTTCAATCGTACGATCTCTGGTACGCGACGCATTACGAAATGGCGAAACCGCCATTGAAGTAGAAAACAGCCGAAAAGGGGAACCACTGGCCAATGGACGCTGGGCATTCTGCACACCGGTGAAAACAGAAGGGACCCATAAATGGTGTCTTTACATCTGTGGACGGTTTGGCGAAGAGTCGCCTTCGCAGGCTTATCTTTCCACACAAGACCTGCAGGATGACATGAATCTGGTGGAACTACTGGCACATATGCTGTCTGCCATCCGCCGGGTTCGTAAACTGGAAGATCGCTTCTCCGGAATTGAACAGTTTTTTTCCCCTGCGATTATCAGAGTCGTATCTGAAGAAAACGCGAAACACACGCTCGAACCAACGGAAACCGAAACAGCCGTCTTATTCTGTGATCTGCGTCGTTTTTCACACATGACGGAGCAGGCAGGAAAGAACCTTCAGCAGTTTCTAAATCGTTTGAAAAATGCACTGGGAGTGATGACCCAGAGT
>JAGQQP010000428.1 GCA_020426085.1 Planctomycetaceae bacterium
CCCGGCGAACGAAGTGTATTGAATCTCTCAACTTCTGGCAAGAGTTTCTCTGAGAGAAAATCGCCATCTTTGGAATTCACAGGATGCGGATTGTGTCTTCACAGTTCACACACAATCCGCAGTTCCTGAATTTACAGGAACCGTCTGCGTACGACTAATCGTTTCGCAGTTTGAGGTTCATCTCGGTCAGTTTTTCCCGAATTTCGTTGAGCGAGGTCACACCGAAGTTTCGGCTGGCCAGCAATTCATCCGGGCTGCGACGCAGCAGTTCGCCAATGGTGCCGATTCCCAGACGGGACATACATTTTCTCGAACGAACGGAAAGACCCAGATCGGAAATTGGTTTTTCGGTAGCAGGGTTGTCTGCCAGTTCGGGAGGCAGAGCAGCATAGCCGCCTTCGGTTCCCAATGCTTCATGCAGATTCTGACCAATGTGCAGACCGAACGAAGACAGCATCTCACGAATTTCATCGAGTGATGTCTGACCGAAGTTCTTACCGGCCAGCAGATCGTTTTCGCTGACGCGAGTCAGGTCACCCAGCGTATGAATATCCATCGCATGCAGACAGTTGCGGCTGCGGACAGAGAGTTCGAAGTCAGTCACAGGACGATCCAGCAGCTGTTTCATGCGGGCTTCGTTGCGTGCTGTTTCTTCGTCGTAGTACATGTTGTCAGCAGCTTCGATGTCTTTCAGGTACATCGCCGCCATTTCGTTGTTGGGATCTGCTTCCAGAATGCGACGGAAACAGAATGCTGCAGCAGGATAGTTTTCCATATCCTCGTACAACAGTCCCAGATTCAGAATCGCTCCCAGGTAGAAGGGAGGACTGGAAAGAGACTGCTCATACAGACGAATGGCATCTTCATCGTTTCCACGAGAAGCGTTTTCACCAGCCAGTCGGAAAATCGCACGCGAGTGACGTGGATCCATATCGACGGCACGTTCGAAGTATTCGATCGCGCCATACAGATCGCCTCGGTCTGAGCGAATACATCCCATCTGGAATGAATATTCAGCACGTCCGGCAGCGTCTTTGGAAATGGTTCCGAGTACGGATTCTGCATCGTCCAGTTTACCAACCAGACGCAGGGTTTCTGCTCTTCGCAGAGAACATTCGATGGAGTCGTAGCCCAGCTTGGCTGCCACTTCCAGCTTCTGATCTGCTTCGGCATATCGTTTCAGGGCAATCAGCGAAACCGCCTGGTAAAAACAGGCCGTTGCATTATCTTGTACTTTTTCAAGTTCTGTGACTGCTTCTTTGTGTTTTCCCAGCAGATGCAGGGCAATCCCAGCCCGGGCACTCAGTCCGGCTGAAGCCTGGCCTTCTGAAATACTGCGGACCAGTGCCTGCACTTCATTGTTCAACTCTGAAACCTGATCAGAGCAGACAATTTGTGTTAATCGCTCAATGTCCGAGTAGCCTACACTTTCAGAGCTTTGCAAAACACCTTTTACGTCAATTAATTCGTCGACACTCACACTATTTTCCTTTATTGCAGCAGGCGCGCAGATGGAAGCAGACAATAGAGTTTATTCACACAAGCTATTGCCAAATTTCATAAACCCGAATCTTACAATCTGTTTAGGCAAACGGCAACCATTAACGCCTGTTTCGCCTGTTTTCCGGCTATCATGATATATCTTAACACTTTCGACCACCAGAAAAGTGTACATACAATCATATCAAGTGATTACTGAATCAGTGCCTGATAACCGCCATCACAGGGGCTGCCAGGCAGATGTCGATTTTCCCGCACCAGTTTACGCTCCGGATGGTTCTGCAAGACTTCCTGCAGAAGGTCTTCATTTTCACGCGAATCAAATGAACAGGTCGAATAAACGAGTCTGCCGGAAGGCTTCAACTGCTGAAAGGCACGCTCCAGGAGATCACGCTGAATCTGATTCAGCTCTTTCAGAGAAACTTCGTCCAGTCTCCAACGGGCTTCGGGGCGTTTCCCGAGGACTCCGGAATTCGAACAGGGGGCATCGATCAGAATCGCATCGAACTGCTGCGCTGACCATTCTGCATCAGATTGATTCGCAAGGTGTGTCTCGATACAGGTCAGCCCCAGTCGTGAAGCATTCTGTTCGATCTTCTCCAGACGGTCATAGGAAACATCAGTGGCGATCAGCGTTCCCCGGTTATACATCAATTCCGCCAGATGCGTTGTTTTCGTTCCGGGAGCCGCACACATGTCCCAGACTGTTTCTTCCGGTTGCGGATTCAACAGATTACCTGCAGCCATCGCCGACTGATCCTGAATCGTAAATTTTCCCGCAGAGAAGCCTGCCAGATTTTCCATCGCCACCGGTTCTTCCAGTCGGATTGACTGTGGTTCGTCTCCCGGACTGACCTGAATCCCTTCTGCCTGCAGTTCCTCCAGCAGTTCTTCGCGAGTCGACTGTAAAGCGTTGACTCGCAGATACAGCTTATTGCGCTGATTAAACCACTGGGCTATCTGCATGGTCTGCTGCATTCCAAAACGGTCCAGCCAGTCTCTGATGACCGGCAGCGGGAAGCTGAAGGCTTTTGAAAGATAACCGGCTGGATCAGCGATGGGACTCGGATACAGACCAACTGAAAAACAGCGATAGCGGTCTGCACTGAGCGGGATCGCATTGGACTGCGGTTCGGTCGCTGTGTCTTCTGTCATGAGCCGCGTAATCGATCGCAGGATCGCATTGACCATTTTTTTCCAGCGTACACGATGCAGCTTACCGGCCAGTTCAACGGTTTCGGAGACAGCCGCGTGATCGGGAATCTGATCGAGCATCACCAGCTGGTAAACGCCAATCTGCAGCAGGGTCCAGAGTGGCGCTTCCACTTTTTCGCGCGGACGTGTGAGCTGACTTTCGATAATCGTATCCAGCGTCAGCTGCCTGCGAACTACTCCGATACTGATCTCCATGGCCAGCCGCCAGTCCGCGGAAGACAGGTCAATCCGTCGTTCCCACTGTTGCATGGAATCAGAGATGAACTGATCACTGCGGCGGTATTCTTCCACCAGGAAAAATGCCAGTTGTCGTGCGGAACGGAAATACTGCGGTATTGGCAAGGCATCAGCGTCTTCGGCTGAAGCATTCTGCTGCCAGACGTTGTTCTTTTTCACGATGTCTGACCGCACAAGAGTTCGAGGTCAGCAAAGAACCGGGGGTAAGTTTTGACCGTACAATCCGGATCAGCAATCACGATCCCCGGAACCTTCAAACCGACGAGTGCAAAGCTCATGGCCATGCGATGATCATCGTACGTTTCAATGGTCGCCGGTTGAATCGTTCCGGGATGAATCGTGACCGAATCTTCGGTTTCCTCCACATGAATTCCCATGCGTTTGATTTCGGTAGCAATGGCATACAGGCGATCGGTTTCCTTATGCCGAATATGTCCCACATTGCGAATGGTAGTAGGCCCCTCAGCAAACAGAGCGACTGCGGCCAGTGTCTGGGCAGTATCGCTGATATCATTCATATCCACATCAATCCCGTGCAGCGGTTTCCCCTGAACGGTGATACTGTTGCGTTCCCGTTTGATTTCACAGCCCATATCTTCAAGAACGCGAATGAAATTAATATCCCCCTGCAGGGCATCCTGGTTCAATCCGTCGACCGTGACCCGTCCACCAGTAATTGCCGCAGCAGCAAAGAAATAGCTGGCGGCTGAAGCATCCGGTTCGATGTCATAGGCAACTGATCGTTGATAAATTTGTGGATGAATCCGCCAGACGGACTCCTGCAGCCGATCGATGGTCACACCGAATTGTGCCATGACTCCCAGTGTAATATCCAGATAAGGTTTTGAAACCATCTCCCCCTGAATCTTGATTGTAATCGGGCTTTGTGCAGCAGGAGCCACCATCAGTAGCGCGCTCAGATACTGACTGGAAACATTACCTGCGATCGTCGTTTCACCGCCGGGCAATCCGTGTGCCTTCACACAGACTGGCGGACACCCTGTCTCCTCAGCACAATCGACATCAATGCCCAGCTGTTTGAGCGAGTTGACCAGATCCTGAATGGGACGCTGTCTCATTCGCGTGTTACCATCCAGTACGAACTCACCTTCACCGGCCGCACACAAAGCGGTCAAAAAACGAATACTGGTTCCACTGTTTTCCAGCCAGAGTGAGGCTTCGTGACTGGGAATCCTGCCTCCACAGCCTTCCACTTTGATGGAACAATTCGTCGGATCATGATCGACTCTGATGCCCAGGCGGTTCAGGCTCTCGATCATCACTTGTGTATCCTGGCTGTCCAGAACTCCGGTGAGATGAGTCGTGCCTTCTGCAAGTGCTGCCACAATCAGGGCGCGATTGGTGATGCTTTTGGAGCCGGGTGGTCTGACAGTGCCCTGAATCGGACCTGCAACTGGGGTGACTTCGTAAGTTTTGG
>JAGQQP010000429.1 GCA_020426085.1 Planctomycetaceae bacterium
GACCAGTCAGCTCCCATCATATTCAAGTCAGAAATACAAATAAATTCCCGGGAGTTATCAAACTTCAGCAAACGGGAAATGAAATCGTGAAACGGGTTCCTCTCCCCAGTTCGCTCTCACATTCAATTTTCCCGTGATGCGCATCGATGATTTTTTTGACCGTCGGCAGCCCCAGTCCGCTGCCTCCCGGTTTCGTGGAAAAGAACGTCTCAAAAATCCGCGACTTCACTTTTTCATCAATGCCTTTTCCGTTGTCGATGATGTCGAGGTAGACCATTCCGTCTTTATGCGAGGTCTGCAGTTCAATCAAACCTCCATCGGGCATGGCCTGAATCACATTGAGGGCCAGGTTCATCAAGACCTGACGAAACAGCGCGTGATCCATCTGGACCTGGGGCAGATCGGCATCGAAATGAGGGCTGATTTCGATGGATGCTTCGCGGGCCTGGGGCCTGAAAAAATCGATAAAGTCGCTCACAAGCTCGTTGAGATTCGCTGAACTCAACGCCAGTTTCCCCACACGGGCGAACTGCAGAAAAGCATCCAGAATATCCTGCAGGTGCTTACACTCCTTCTGGACGCTTTCCACCTTCTTCAACATCCGGTGCTTCGCAGGTACATCCAGAGTTTCCAGATCTTCGGTGAGCAGTTCCAGATTCATACTCATCGTCGAGAGTGGGTTCTTGATTTCATGCGCCAACCCCCCTGCCAGCGTCGCAATTTCCGAATATTGCGCCTCGAACTTCTCACGCTCTTGTGCGCTCAACGGACTGTCGTTTATTGCCGATGATCTTGTCATAGAATTATCCAGATCGTCCAGGAAAAGAGGTCTCCGACTAACCACAGCCGGAACCGCATCTACAAAAATAAAACGATGAAGTCATCTCACGGCGAGCTCCTTCATCGTTTTTTATTTTCTCAGATTAAAGAGAATCTTCTCTTACTCTTCTTCTGCTTCTGTATCAACATCTCCGTTGCTTTCGCCGGCAGCCTGTTCAGCCAGGACTGCTTTCCGGGACAGTTTGACACGATTCTGATCATCAACGGCGATCACTTTTACCTGCAGACGGTCACCCATTTTGCAGATATCGCTGACCGACTTGACGAATCCGTCAGACAGTTCGCTGATGTGACACAGTCCATCTTTACCGGGAGCAATCTCGATGAAGGCACCGAATTCTTTAATGGAACTGACCACACCATCATAGATCCGTCCGACGCGAATTTCTTCTGTCAGAGCTTCGATATGAGCCATGGCTTTTTCAACCACAGAAACATTACTGCCGGAAACAGTCACTGTACCATCATCCTGAATGTCGATGGTAGCGCCGGTTTCTTCCTGGATCGCACGAATCGTTTTTCCACCAGGACCAATCAACAGACCGATTTTCTCGGGATTGATCTTGGTCTGATGCAGACGGGGTGCATAAGCAGAAATCTCAGCACGCGGACGACGAATGGCCGTCAGCATGGTTCGCAGCAGTTCCAGACGGGCTTTCTTAGCCTGATCCAGAGTGGCACGAATGATTTCTTCGCTGATGCCGTCATTCTTGAGGTCCAGCTGAATCCCGGTGATCCCTTTCTGAGTACCGGCGACTTTGAAGTCCATATCACAGAAATGGTCTTCGTCGCCGATGATGTCAGTCAGAATCTTAAATTCTTTCCCCTTGGTCACCAGACCAATGGAAATCCCGGCAACCGGCTGTCGCAGTGGCACACCGGCATCCATCAGAGCCAGAGTCGCGGAGCAGACAGAGGCCATTGAACTACTGCCGTTTGATTCCAGAATGTCGGAAATCACGCGGATCGTATAAGGGAAATCTTCTTCGTTCGGCAGCACGGGTGCTACGGAACGCTCTGCCAGACAACCATGACCGATTTCACGACGTCCTGGCCCCCGGATCGGTCGGCATTCACCAACTGAGAATGAGGGGAAGTAGTAATGCAGCATGAACCGCTGCAGTTCTTCTTCAAACAGGCCGTCGACACGCTGCTGATCCCGTGAGGTTCCCAGCGTAACAGTTGCCATTGACTGAGTTTCACCACGCGTAAAGACTGCAGAACCGTGCACTCGCGGCAGGGCACCTGTTTCGCAGGAAACACCCCGCAGAACATCAGTGGCCCGTCCATCGAGACGGCGACCCGTGATCGCCATTTCGCGGACTGCTTTGGCTTCCAGATCGTGGAAAGCTTCTTTGAATTCTCCAATCGTGGCACCGTCTTCTGTTGTTTCGGCACCTTCCGGGAAGAATTTGGCAATCAGTTCTTCTTCGATTGCTTTCGCACCATCACGTCGCTCTGCCTTCACAGTGCTCTGCATGGCAGAACTCAGTTTCTGGAAGATGGCATCATCCAGCTTTGCGGTAAACGGGTTTTCCGGAGGGGCTTCGTATTCGAAGGGCTCGATCCCTGCTTTTTCCCGCAGTTCCAACTGTAATTTGCAGATTTTTGCCAGTTCTTTGTGAGCCAGCATGATGGCTTCTGCCATTTCGTCTTCCGGAATCTGGTTTCCGAAACCTTCGATCATCAGCACCGACTCGACGGTTCCGGCCACAATCAGATCCAGATCGCCTTCGGCAATCTGTTCGTGGGTCGGGAAGACAATGAGCTCACCGTCAATACGACCGATGCGAACGGCACCGATGGGTCCCTGGAAGGGAACAGGTGAGAGACACAGCGCCGCTGAGGCACCGTTGATTGACAGCACGTCCGGTTCATTGATGCCATCACAGGACATCACGTTGGACTGAATCTGCAGTTCGTCGTAAAACCCTTTCGGGAACAGCGGACGAATAGGACGGTCGGTTAAACGAGCCGTCAGAATTTCCTTGGTCGTAGGACGACCTTCACGTTTTAAAAATCCACCGGGGAACTTACCGGAAGCCGCAGCGCGTTCCCGATAATCGACCGTCAGTGGGAAAAAATCGGCTCCGGGTCTGCCCGGGCCTGTTGCAGCTGCAACAAAGACTACTGTTTCACCATACTGAACCAGAACAGCACCGGCTGCCTGTTTCGCTAACTGACCAGTTGTAAGACTAAGTTTCTGTCCGCCAACCTCACATTCAACAACTACTTTCACAATAATTTCCTAATTCTTTTTCCGACAAACCGACAATGATCAGCGAACAATTTGAAACTATTTTCGGATGTTCAGCCGATCGAGAATTTCCCTATAGCTTTCTGCATTCTTCTTGTGCAAATAATCCAGCAGACCACGTCGGCGACTGACCATCTGTAACAGGCCACGACGACTCGCGTGATCTTTGACGTTCGACCGGAGGTGCTCGGTTAAATTGACAATCCGTTCGGTAAGCACAGCAATCTGCACTTCTGCAGATCCGGTATCCCCTTGTTTCGACTGATACTCTTGAATCAATTCTGCTCTTCGTTCCTGAGTGACTGACATTCTTCTAACCTAAACCTTTAAAACAAACCACTTGACAAACAGAGAAGATCGGGGAAAACCCAATGCAAAGACAGCCACTACGTCCGTGTCTTGACTTCATCTGAGACTGGTAATGGCGAGAGAAAACAAAGCTATTACGCTAGCTTTCAGGGTATTTAAGGTACTTAATGTAGCAATTTGAATAGATTATTCAATGGATACGCTACCTCGATTACGAAAACCTGACTGAATAGAATCAGACAGGCTGCTTTTTTTCGTAATCTTGACCTGCTTAAACAGGAGAACACCAGACTTCCGCCAAACCCAGATTACTGTAAACCTTTTAACAGAATCAGGTTACCTCTCGCACAACTACTTCATTCCCCTGGATCTGTGCGATCTCCACCGTGGCACCAGACTGGATAAACGGCCCCTCACTGATGACATCTACCCAGACGCCATCAATTTCAACCCGTCCTGCTGGCCGTAAAACGGAGCATGCCACCCCCTGCATTCCAACTTCCAGTTGCAGGCCTTTGACCTTCAAACCCGGTTTTTCGGGAAGCAGTTTGGGATCCAGCTGGATCTCGTGTGCAGCTGGTTGCTGATAATCCCCCGGCGGTGCCAGGACGATGGAACTCATGAATTTGGATTCGGGTAAAAATCGATTCAACACGAGCGCCAGCACGATCACCGTGATCAGTGAAGCACTCATCGTCCCGACCGTACCAGACATGGTGGCAAAATCAGAACCGGGATTGAGTGTATTGAAATCGCCAAAGGTCTGGCTGGCCAGAATGATCGAAACCACTACCAGGAGTCCGCCTGAAATCCCAAATATACCAAAACCGGGGATGACAAAAATTTCCAGCAGAATACAGATCAGACCAATGCTGAAGATCATCACTTCCAGGTAACCGGCTGTCCCTCCCAGGAAGCGACTCCAGAAAAACAGGCCAAAACAGACTGCTGACATAATTCCGAAC
>JAGQQP010000042.1 GCA_020426085.1 Planctomycetaceae bacterium
ATCATGCGTTGTCCAGTGATAATCTTCGTCAAAGATCTTCTTTGAAAGTCGAAGGATTTCATCTTCAACATAAGTCCTTCGATCGGAACTGAATTTCGAACCGTGCTGGCCGTGCCAGCTCCTTTCCCAGATGAGGTCCATCCAGCGATCTTCACGTGGCATTGCAATTCGCATCGCGCGATGAGCCCATTCACGAGGCTCGATTCCCAGAGCAAGTCCGTGCCCCACTCGATCGCCACAATTGAGGGGAATGTGCTGAATTGCTTCATCCATATAGCGGAGACCGGTTGCCAGATGCACAAAGTCTTCTCCAACATGAATGGTCGTCCTCAATCGAGGCAGTTCTGGTCTTGAGTAAGCTCGTTCGCGTTCCGAAATTTGTTTTACTCTGGTTTGCACTGCTTTGAACATCGGAGAAATTACCCAGGTAGGTACCCCATGCTCATCCCGACAGACATCGAGTCCTCGCAACAGAAAAAGTAATTCAGGTTTGCGCTCAAGAGATTGAATTATCGCATTCGCATTTTTTAGAGTTTGACGCGTAAAGGCCTGCCAGCGAAACCCGCTGGAGTTGAGTGCTGCAGTCGGATCAGCATGATTATCGTGATCGAATGCCTGTGGAATACCACGATCAGCTTTCTTGCCGCGAAATTTCAGATAGTGTAAGACAACTCCACACTCGACTTCACACCATGCATCCGTTTTCAGCCGTCCATTCCGGCGATGTTGAAGTGTCCCGGAGTTCTGGTGATTTTTTGTGCGGAGCTGCCAGATCTGTTTTTTGAGTTTATCTAATACGTTCAACTGAGACTGATAATTCGAGGCAGGACTGAGGCGGACTTCCAGAGAAGCCAGTCCATGGCCTATTCCCCCGAGAGCTCCCGCAGATTCGAATTCGATTTCTTCGAGTAAACCGGTGATCGCCCCTTTGCGATCATAGAATCGAATAAAATTCATCAGTCCGGGAGTTAAAGGACGCTGTATACAATGTCGATAAACCTGACCTCGAACGCGTTCCACCTGCCAGAACAGCATGGCAAAGAGTTGATCGTCAGGGGATCGTTCCAGGTAATCGAGACCAAGCTGCAGAAACTGGAGTTGAATCGAAGGTCCGGAATGCCCGTTTGCATTGAAAAAATCTGACAGAGGATCCAGAGACTGTACCTGATCGAGCTGCTTCGGAAGCGGACGAGTCGAAACCAGTGTGAGTGCATTATAAGCTCTCTGCATCAACTTGAATGATTCTGAATCCTTACTAAACAGGTTCGTAATTTTACCCTGATAGAGGTCTTTGAATGCGCGTCGAATTGCCGTAAAGTGAACTGCATTGAGAAAACGCTCATGCAGTAATATTCCTGTTTCCTTCATATAGGCCTGGAAAGAAGACGCTTTCGTTTTTTTTCCCAGAAATGCTCCTAGAAAATACCTCACGATTGCTGCACGAATAAGCCATTGTGACAGATGGAGACCTTCTCCATGATCGGCTCCCGCACTGGTAAATGCATCACAGAACATTGATGGCTCAAGTCCGTCTCCACGTCCTACCAGATTCATAGCTGATGCCCAGGCTGTAGAGAAATCCAAGGCTGCCCCCAGATGCAAATGTGTCTCGGCATATCCACCATTCCGCAGGAGTGCTTCCACTGAGGGAGCCAGCATGTTGACTCTGACCGGGCCACGACCATCGCGAGACAGCCCGGCGAGGAGTAAATCTCCGGGCAGGGAAAATGTCATCCACCGCCAGGCACGACGTGCAATTGGATCATAGGCTTCATGCTTTTGAGTTCGGTTGGGTGATTTTGGCTCCGCGTTCGCCCCTTTGGAAACCAGCCAGAGTGAAGACAACCACTTGAGATAGTCAACGAGTGACCTTGATCCACTGGCCGAGTTTCCAAACCAGACCGAATTACGCATGGAGATCAATTCATCAAGACCGAGATGAGGAAAACGTCCTGAGAAGTGAATTTCTGTCTGACGCCAGAGATGCTGACTGGCTCCCTTCAGTTCAAAGTCAATCCCGATCAAAGGACGGTTCAAGGCCGCTGAACTGCATAAGGGAAACGCCGCCAGTTCCGAGAGAATATGATCGATCGAGATTTCGACAGTGCGGGAGTTTGTCATGAGCCCTGGCTCTTACCATTTGAATGACTTCCATCAGACAGTTCTTTTTCGATTGCCTGAATTGCAGGATAGAGGAACGCATTCTGAATTTTTGCATCATGGAGATTGTCAAATAATTTAATTCTGTAAGTTTCTTTTCTCGTCGTTCTTTTTTCTCGTCGATAGAAGATCCAAAACAGCTCTACCATTTTGAGGTATACGGGACCTTTATCTGCTTCATTCGTGAGCGCTCTACTCAATGCATCTTGGGCTCTCTCTAAATTTACCTCTATATTCTGCTTCTCACCTAAGAACCTTTGTACCCTTGCCAGTTCAAGATAGCAGGTTCCAAGATCCAAGGCTGCCTGGTATCCGTTGGGGTCTAATGAGTCAACTCGTTCCAAAACTGGCAGCGCTGCTCGTAACAGTTCGCGGGCTTCCAGCATTTCGCTTCTGGAAGCCTTTTTAAGCTCTCTCTTAAGCTGTATGAAACGGGCAAGTTCCAGTCGTGTACTTGCCAGATCTCGAGTACGGCGGAGAGCTGTTGCATTGATGAGGCTGTACCTTTCTGCGATCTCCACTGCTTCACGTGCCAGTTCAATCGCTTCGTTCAGGTGATTCTGATCACAGTGAATGCAGCTCAACAGTCTCGTCGTAAACAGATGAAGTTGCTGGATGTCACTGTCTTCTGTCTGTCTGGTTGCTTTACTTTTTGAAGAATCCCATTCTTCCATTACAATCGAACATGCCGTTTCCAGTTCTCCATTACGTCGCAGAATCGAAGCAAGAATACTTCGTTTCCATGACATAGAATAAACGCTCCATCCACGTTCTTCGTTATGGACAGAACTGAGGATTGTGATGGCAGATCGTGTTGCATTTTCTGCTGCTGCATAATTTCCCAGATCACGCAGAAGAATCCCTTCCAATGTCA
Organism: Planctomycetaceae bacterium; assembly: GCA_020426085.1. Lineage (GTDB taxonomy): Bacteria > Planctomycetota > Planctomycetia > Planctomycetales > Planctomycetaceae > Gimesia. The sequence goes on from JAGQQP010000042.1 coordinate 3,035, forward strand.
GAGCATCTGCGTGCAAGCGACGCCATTCGTCAGAATTTTGAGATATTTCAACTTGCTTAATGCAATTATCGATTTCTTCTTCAATAGTATACAGCGCTGAAGTTGAATCTATTTTAGCATAGAATTGAGCAAAACATTTACTGATCACCAGAGTTGTGCGTCGCTGATTCAGCCGGTCTGCGTCTTCTGATTCGGGGAGTATGTCAGAAATTACACTAGTGGCACGCATATAATTGTCATATGATTTTCTGGGCGATAACAGCTCAAAGTACGCACTTCCTAAGAGTTCCGATGCATCCAGAATCGACAATGCGATCCTTTCGTCACGTGGTCTCTGGGTATAAAATTGTTCCGCACGTTCCAAGGCGCTCGACAGAATAATACTGGCCGATTGAGAATTACTGTTCAGAAGAGACAGTCCCTGCTGGATTAACTCACGAACGGAATTGATCCCCATTTCAAATGACAGTCGATTTTCGGTTTCTTTCAATTCATTGCTGACTTTGTCGGTCAATTTATTGGTCAGTTCGCTTTTGAGAGTTTTGCCGAATTCATCCAGGGCGATTCTCAATTCATCCCTGGTACGCAGCATCGGTGGGCGTAGCTTCAGGTTGATCCACGAATTGTCTTTGAACAAATCATTGAGATACAGCCACAAATCACGAAATTCATCTGACCACAACGCATCAAATTGACCAGAGCGTCGGCCTTTGAGTTCTTGTACATAATCCATGGAAAATTCCAGTAATTCATCGATCGCATCCGCATGATCTTCGGACAGACCTTCTTCAATTCTGGATTTGACAAGAAGGTCAATGGCACAGGTCTCAGGTAAGGTGAGAAGTACAATCTGTATAAGCCAGTTGCGTTGAACACTGGTGAGTGGTTTCTTGTGTATAAATTGAACCAGCCATGAAACAATGATACCCCATTTTGAATTCAGATCAGGTACGTCTCTGGAATCAGGTTCGTTAACAGAATCAGGTGCGCTTACGGAATCAGGAAGTAATGCCTGCTGGCCGAGAATGATCCAGGCGCGAATCAGTCTTTCGAGTTGCGGCTGTGTGATCGACTTAAAACCTTCTCTCCGTTCGAATTTAATTTCGCTGAGAGCCTGGAAGAACTTTCCAAATAACTCTCTAAATTTTGCGAATGATTGTAAACGGGGGAGTGGCCAGGGAATTCTGACAGTCTTTCCACTTTCGCTGCGCCAGACCATCGACACGGGACTTGTGACTCTGATGCCTTCGACCGGTTCTTCTTGACTGGGTTTCATTCTGCCCAGTCGAATATCATGCAACAGGACAAAAGCGCAGCGAGTCCGTGGATCGAGAATTTCTTCGGTCATAATCGCACTACCGGTTTCCGTTTGTGTATGGGGTCGTGAAACCTGTAAGCGCGGGAGTCCATCGTTCAGTTTCATGTCGGCTATAGACAGGACCGGTTGATAAGTGACTTCCACCCTTTCGTCAGACGCGTTGACTCTGACCATAGTGTTATTGATAGCATATTGATTACTAACCATGTCCTCACTGTTTGTAATGACCTCGCACGCATTAATTCCATCTCGTTGCAGGCGTTCACGACTCTCGGAATCCAGCAGGGGATCTTCATCTACAATACGATTCCAATGCCGCTCAAAGACTTCTATTACCGGATCGATACCAGATTCTTCTGAATTTATTTCGAGCTTTTCTTCCAGCAATGCCTCTTCGAGATGCATTGATAAATCGACCAGCCTGCGTAAGGAGACTCGAAAAGCTCCTAAGCCTGGGTATTCCGAGAGTTGAAATCCAGATGACATGCGCTTACCGGAATTGCTTTGAACTCGATTAAAGATGAGTAATTCATATAAATTAGTAACCTTCGCCGGTAAAGCATTGTTCTTTTCGAACGTGACTTCAGTGAATAATTCACGAAGACTCTTTTTCGTCCTGTTCTGCCCTGGCGGCCGAAATCGCATGATATCATCAATCGATAAAGGTGGCAGTTCTATGACATTCGGTACCATTTTTTGCAGGTTGGCAGCTGAGACCTCAGCGATTTCCCGTTGTAACACTTTGTCAGTTGCACCAGAGTACTCTGATTTATGAGCACGAATCTCGTCGTATTCTTTCGCCATCGATAATTTGACGATACTCTTTACCAGATCAAATTGACCCATCAACAGGAAAAACAACTGTGGTGGTGAGTAGCTGCGTAACAGTCGCAGCAGTTCCAGGCAACGTTTCGGGTTAAGGTCAACATCATCGACCGGAACTAGAAATAAGTGTCTTTTTCTGTTGTTCTGATCACTGCCGATTGCTTTTGATAAATGTTTCAATACATCATTCAGCGTAGGCCAGATCCGTAAACGGTCATTTTCCTGTTCCATAACAGCCTGACCATACTGTTCCCGATCAAGGCTGCCGCGGCGATCGACCAGATTGCTGTCGAGCGCCCGTGCTATTTGCGCTTGAAATTGTTGAAAACGGATGAAATCGCGATCATCGTCGAGTGTCGGATCCAACAGCCCGCGAGGCGTTTTATTTCCTGTCTCAAAATCGCGTGCCGCTCTGCTCAATCTTGCCATGATGGCAGCCAGTATGGGAGTGCTTTTAGGAAGCGGCTCCATGTCCAGCGGATCCAGAACGACAATCCGATTGTGGAGTGGGCGAGCAAGATCGCTTAGACTCTCATTCTGATCCATATCGTTAAAGTTCTCAATGTAATTTGAACTGGGATCGGGCACGATCAGCCTGACTAATGTAGTCATCAAGGTTGTTTTGCCGGTTCCCCTCCGGCCATTGACAAATGCGAGACGCATATAACGCTCATTTGACAGCCAGGCAGGCACCGTTGGTGATTCTGCATGGAGGTCGAGATATTCAACTGCTTCCTGTAGTCTGAGAAGTAACTGACGCAGACCAAGGTGTTGATGATGTGTCAGTTCGCTGGTACGGGGAACTGGAAACGCTTCTGCTCGTAACATCAAAGGACGCTGTTTTTGATTACTCATGGTTCTACTTCTAATTCTTCAATTATCAGTTCGTCAAATGTTGAATCGTTTCGCGTTACTGCAAGTCATTGAGGTGATGTGGTGTAACACAGCTGAAAATCGTGTTGATTTTGGAGTCGGGGTAGATACAGCGTGTCCCGGGACTGAACGCCTTTAACCACCAGCACAGACAAAATTGTATTTTATGGAATGCATCATCGACCGAAGTTTGAAATGGTGTACCATTCGTAAACGGACAGCTATCCATTTGAGGCGTTTGTAAATTCGCTGCTTCAGTTTTATTCAGCTTCGTTTCAAATATCTTTTTTGCCATGACGACAAACTCCAAAAAGTAAATCCTTGAGTTTGTTTTTCAGTTTATTCGCAGATACAGTGATTGCTTACGAGGAACATTGCATCCACGAACTGTTACAACGCCTGTGTAATGGAAAATGTCAAAATCCCATCTTTGATCAGTGACAACGAATATAGAAATCAAATTATTCTTTGACTTTAATCTGCTGTAAAAGTGATGAGTTTGCAGGCAAATATTTGATTGGAAAGAAAAGATTGTATGTGTGTGATTAATCTTTTTTGTATAAGGAGATAGATACTGTACGCAGAAATATACTAGAGATTCATGTGCAGTATATTCAAGCACATTCTTATATCATTGTGTAAAAATGGATAAAAAGTTGCCTGATTCTATTTAGAGATGGATTTCGAGAAAATAACTCAGGAGTCAGCTAAATTGAATACGAATCAATAGAGCCAGCTTTCATTTAATCGATCCCATTCCGATATCGGCTTGTGATCCGTAAGTTCGAATTTTTACTATTCTGAACACAAGATCGCTGAGGCTGGATGGAAAGTCAAATTAGCTAGTCGCTAATAGAATTTCTGGAGTGTTGGCAATTCCGATTAGAAAACTGCCATCAGGATCAATGAGAGACAATGGCTTCCCAGCTTATTGCCTGAGCCGATTTCTCATGATGAGACATACCGTCGCTGACAACACAAACATCCACAATAGAATGATTCTATGGGGAAGGTGTCCAGGTAATCTCGAGTCCTGCTGAAGACGCCTGAATAGCAGGAGCCGATTTTCCTTCAGCTTCAGCGATTCGTAGGGATATAGAGATCGCGATTTCGCTGTTGAAACTCGGCATTTCTTACATTCTGATCTCTGAGTTTGATTGCTTCGGCTTCAGGGGAAGGGGTAAACAACGCGTTTAAAGGCGTGGAATTCACAATCTTAACAACGGGAGTCGAAATTGTTTTTCCGACAAAGTGAATGCCGTCTGCAGTTTTGCCAGCCATCGTCGTTGTCCCTGAAACGACAGTTACCGTTGCCTGCGGGATGCCCGTTCGTTCCAGCCAGGAACTCTGTTTATCAGAGTGCTTCTGCAGGCTTTCTGCAATCTTTTTCATTTGCGATTTCCCATGATGGTACGAGACACGCGGCTTACATTTGTGAATGAAATCCCACTTGCTGGCAAATTGGATTTTGATCCCTTTCTTGCCAAAATCATAATCAATCGAATTTCTACGGTAAGTCACACGAGGTGCTCCCGGAAGCATTTGAACTTCCAGGTAAAGTCTCTCATGTGTCACAGGATCACTGACTACAACAATTGACGGACCTCCCGGGAAATACGGTCCCTGAAAATTCCTGTCACCAGTATAGTAGTATTTGTGAACGATAACTGTGGGAGGGATGTCAACCGTATCGCCATGCTCGCCTTTCTGGATGATGGCTTTGGGTTTCCCTTCATTGTCGATGCCTGGTTCCATGACGATGATTTCATCAACGGGTGAAACTCGGGCAACATGATCAATCGCCCAGCTTGAATGGTTCATCAGCAAGACGATGCCTGCAATCAGACAACGCGTCCAGTTGTTGCGTTTATTCCCAGGCATCTTGGTTCAAGTCCTTTTGAATGCTGTTTTATAAAATAATAATTTCAATGGCGATATGTAATCACTCGTAATGAAATAACAGTTCAACCCGGTCGATGTGATTGTAGAAATCCTTAATCCTCAGATCTTTCTTTTTGCTCTGCTCAAAAATAAATCGGGTTTGCCCCTGTTCGACCCAGAAACCTTCCAGCTTCTGTTCAAATAAGACTGGCCGTCCCAGTTCATCACTTTCAGGGGAGATTGCCCCTGTGGCAGAGCCCAGGCCACGCACTGTGACGAAAAATTCGTTTCGTTTAAATCTCAAATAAATCGGTCGCTGGTTATTCGGAACCGAATAGGGGTTCTGAGTTGCCTTGAGATTGATACTCCAGCTGCCATCCTGTTCCAGCAGGACCGCGGTATTCGAAATGGAACAGTGATTTAACTGAAGGCCACTGGTTGATTGCTGATAAATTTTCGTGATTTCCGGCATCGGGTTTATTGGATTGGAGGTGGAATCAACTTCGGCATCGGTGAGATTTAAAACGGTAAACGTCACAGCGCTGACGGGAGTTGAATCGGTTGCCTGGTAACGATAGCTGCTTCCCAATGAACAGCGTTTTTTGGCTTTCACTTTATGGGGAATCAGGTTTCCAGCCCAGGCGGTCAGTAAAAAACTGCCTCCTACCACTACCAGGCTGATTACAATGGTCACGAATCGCATTTTATTATCCTGTTGATGGTACGAATTATTTTCTGGAATAAGGCAGGCTGGGAAGCTTCTCGGAAAAACGAGACCACAATGAGGGTTTCGCAGGTTTTTGCTCAGTCTGAGTTGAAATGGGTTGTACCTGATGGGGTTTTACAATTGATGGAATTCCAAATAGAACCTGTGGTGACTCATCAGCGTGGGGGCTGGTGTTTTCATATTTGATCGGTCGCACATGCCCCGGTAGTTGCTTTGGATCTGATTTCTTGAAGTTCAAATTCTTCAGCGCTTTGAGAGGAGAAGAAAATTTGAATCTTCCAGAAGGAGCAGCTTCTTCCTCAAATGAAGTCGGATTGAGCTGTCGATCGAAGTACTTCCTGTTCTGAGTCGCCGAGGTTGAAGGAGGAGCCATCAGGACAGGGGATTGAGGTGCAGGGGGAATCGAACTCGGGGATCCAGCACCCGGAATTCTGCTGGCCTGTCTTCTTGCACTATGATTGCCTTGTTGTGGTTGAATCAAATGGGATTGATGATCCCGGATGATGGCACTGTCTTCAGATTCAAAAGCCGGCTGGGCACCGTCGATCAAGGGGACATTCTGCATTCTGGGGCTACTGGCAGGAGGCGCCCATTCTTCCGTTGTACCCGGGATGAATGCAGGGTCTTTACCCGGAATGTAGCGGGAAGGTCGGCGGATATCTTCCGGGCGATAGCCTTCCTGCAGATTACTGTCTTTGATATTCAAGCCGGGACCGGTGTAACCGGACGGGTGGTTATAGGGAATGGTTTGTTGAGTTCGATACAGGTCAGCTCGACGCTGTTTTTCCGGAATGTCCAGAAAACCGTCTACCTGACTGCTGGAAAAATCACTGACTTTGTTTTTCAGCACCCGCTGGCGGTTACGAGTGACAAATTCCTGATCTCGCAGGCTGATGGTATCCAGGTCTGCCACCGCAGGAGCCCAGCGAAGCCCCATAATGTCAAACAGTGTCGGGTAAATAACGGATTGCGCCATAATGATATTTTCCTGAAGGGAAGCTTCTCCCTGAGGAAGCGGCCGGAAGAGGACTCCCAGACCGGGTACATCTTCGAGGAGTGGAACGCCTCGGGAAGTCCGCGAAGCCTTCAATGCGACCTGGTAACGACTGACCTCGCGTAGTTCATAATTTCCAGTCTGGACGTCGGTATCTATAAAGTGACGTTTAACACGTCCCAGATGTTTTTCGTCTGCGCGGATTGGCTCCCGAATATTAGTGGTGTACTCGTAGTTCAGATGGAAGACGACTGCCTGACCGTCAGGTTGAATGACGGGACGCACTTCAAACGCTGTTCCCGTCTCAAACTTATATACAGAAGGATCAGGGATCAGACCTTCCAGCTGAGATCCAAATTTCGGCGGACCGGAGGGACCCTGGCTGAGATATTCTTCATCCATCACCGATGGTGTTCCCGGCAGGACATTCCTGATACGGGGAGAGAATCCTTCAGCGGTATAGATTTCACTGGCTGGCTGACCTCCATACAGTTTTGTCAGCGCCAGGAAGTTCGGATCATTCATCAAAGCGCCATAGTCGCTATACGCGGCCAGAGCAGATTCAAAGGCTTCATTTATCAGAATATCCCGTTTGGGGAGATCAAATTCCATTGTCGCCTGAGGTGCGACACGGGCGAACTGTCGGTTGTTTGTCAGGATACTGGTTTGTTCCACCTGGGCAAAGCTGACGTCCCAGTAGCGACTGGTTTCCCGAACGTAGCGGAATGCAGGATCATAATATTGTGTTTTAAAGTCATCTTCGAGTGCCGTCGCAATCCGCTGCATATAGTTGTCAATGTTCGCCGTATGCGCCCGCGTCCCTTCGATCAGATCGATATACTTTTCTTCCACATCATCCACGAGCATGTCGAGGAACTTTTTGTGGTCCAGGGGAAGACGAGAACCATCCAGGATTTGCAGAGCGATTTGTTCATTCAGCTCTGCAGTGAACATCTCCTGAAAACTCTTGTTGACTATTTTTATCGCATTTTCTGCTTTCTCTTTTAATGTTTCGTCTTTGTAGTGGGCCAGGATATCATCTCGTAACTCTAACCAGTCACGAAATGCCTCTTGAAGATTAAAATCTCTGGATCTGAGATTTGCTAATATTAAAGCAGCACGTTTCTCGTATTCCCGAGTTTGTAATTCTATCGCATTGACGAGTATGGAATACTTCTGTATTCCAATCGTGATTATCGCGACGACTCTTCGATTAAGAGTTGCCTCGTTTTTAAGTGTTTTATACTCTGAAGTTCCTTCGAAATTTTCTGATATGATTGAGTCGTAATATTTATTTTCATTTAGCAGCAGCGCTTGATGATTTAAATCAAAATAATGAAACTTATTACAAAGTTTGTGGAGTCGTTGATACTCAATCGCTAATTTCTGGATCATTTGCTTCCACTTTTTATTATCCCAATCTGTCTTGTCTTCATTTTTGTCTTCATTAATCATATTCTCCCTGTTCGGTAATACTTTACTTACTTTAATTTTCTCGCCATCGATTGAATAAACATAGGTAGTATTACCGAATGTGATTTTGTATTCCTTAGATTTTTCTTGCGCTTGTGTATCATTCTTTGTCGATTTTGGATCAGGTGTGGGAGGTCCATCCGGGTTTGATCCATCCGGGTTTGATCCATCCGGTTTTGGTCCAGCTGGGGTTGGTCCAGCTGGGGTTGGTCCAGCTGGGGTTGGTCCAGCTGGGGTTGATCCAGCTGGGGTTGATCCAGCTGGGGTTGATCCAGCTGGGGTTGTGCCAGCTGGGGTTGTGCCAGATTGAGTCTCTCGTGATTGACTTTCTATTGAGGGTGAAAATTCAATTAATGTCTTAACATCTCCTGTCAAAACATTGATCATGTTCTGAAATTCTTGAGATAGTTCCAAGAGTTCTCTGTAGCGGACTTTTCTGGCCTGATTGACCGCCTCTTTCGCATCGGTTTCTTCAATTCGAGATTTTTTTCTCATCTCCTGGTAATCACCAATCTTATCTTCAATCACCGATCGCTCCAGGACGCGTTCTTTCAATTCGATTTCGGTCACTAGTCGACTTTTGAAAATCTGGGCCAGGCGAATAAATTCGCGTTGCAGCGGATTGAGCGTGTCGTCGCCCATGACGTCTGCGTTGAAGAAGCCGCGCAATGAGACGAACTTTGCATTGTGGGCCAGAAAATGGAATTTCTTGAAATCGTGTTTACTGGTCATCCCGGAGGCAACGAAATAGTCCTGCTCGTCGAGTGGGAGTTGCGTTTCTATCTGCATTTGAAAATCTGCCAGTATTTCCATCCGCACACTGTTCTTGGCCAGTGCCATCAGGAATAACGCTGACGACAGGCTGGTGGAATCCATGGAGTTGATCGAAAGCAGTTTATTGCCGGTTTTCAGGAATTCGGAATCCATTTCATACAAGGCATGCAGAAAATCGGCGCCGAAGAACGCTTCAACATATTTGAGATCGCGTGCATGCTGAGAATGTTCGGGGCACATTGCATCAACCTGGGCTGCTTTCTGGCTGGCGATTTTGACAATCGAATTGCGGAGCATCTGTGCTGACTGCATCGTCAGAAACCGTGAGTGATCTATGTAGCGCTGAATCTGCATTGCCACTTTTTCCATGCGGTCAGCATGTTCGCCATTAATCTGAACTGTATGCAGGGTGATGCGCACCTGTCCGACCGGGGCATCAATCTGGTTGATCATTGTGCGTACTTCGTTGACTCCTTTCAGGGGCCCCCGTAGTTGGATCAAACCTGTGCCGATTACAGACAGGGAGACCTGTTCGACCGGGTCTTTTGAGTTCGGAACGCCCTCGGCATAAGAATCGGGGTCTTCATGTGCGGCTGCCACGCGTTTGCGAAATTCTTCCGCATAAGCTCGCTCTTCTTTTCGCTGTGAGACTTCCCATTCGTCATTCAGGCGGATTTCTTCTGCCCGAGCCGTTTCGACAGCAGTCTGGGCAGTCTGAATTCGAGACCGCGTTAAGGCAGAATCCGTATTGGCGGTAGACAGACTGAGTCGGGCCCGCTCAAGTTGGACTTCGGTCTGCTCTTGTGAAATTTTCTCATTCAATTTCTGCAGTTCTTCCTGTTCGGCTTTTTTCTCTGAATCTGAAAGACCAGGCAGGTTCGCATAATCCCGTGACTTCAGAAACCGCTGTCGATTCAAGTCCCCTTCCATTTCCTGGATGTCACGCTGAATCTGTTGAGTTTCATTGCTTCTACGGCTCAATGCCTGCTGCAGGTCTTCCAGCTTTGCTTCTGCCTCTCGTGTTTTGACGGCTGCATTGATGGCATTCTTTTCGTTTTGCTTCCGCAGGTCGGTCGCGGCTTCCGCTTTTTTGAGCGCCTCTCCCGCCAGTTGATTTTTCATTTCAACGCCATGTCGGTTATACGAACGGATTTTCCGATTGATAATCTGAGCGACACGGTGTGCATCGCGGAAGTAATACAGGCGGGCAACGCGGGTGACTACTTTGTCCGAGGGATTAAAGCCGACCGAGTTCTCCCGAGGGGGTGTGTATTCGGGATATTGCACATAGTTCCCGGTGCTGCCGTGCAGACCGCGTGTGATTCCCACTGTCACATCACCGCTCACAACCAGCTTGGGTACGTCATAGGTCCCTGTCAGCGCAATCCCATGCAGGTCTTTTACGGTATCCTTGATTTCTAAATGATAAAGCCCAGGTGAAGACGCATTCGCGAGTTTAAACTTGATCGCATTACTGGAGGAAAGGTACTCAGCAGAACTGATCGCCAGATTTGCAGGATTTCCTCCCTCTTTGCTGAGAGCGAAACTATTAGTAAGGGTCGCGTCGATAGTACTTTCATCCACAGGATAGTTTTTATCAAATGAGATCGTAACTTCGTCTTCAATGGCAATTTGACTGAAAGAAGAAGCGTCAATGATACCTTTGATGGGACCTTCTGTGGCAATGCTGATCTGAATTGGATCGATACGAGTCGATTTGAATGCTTGCTCACCTTGCATCAGCATGGGGACTAAAGTGTACTTTCCCACATTGGGCAATTCTAATTCAAGGTCTCGTGGGCCATCGCTCACCAGATCGAGCTTGCCGAGAAATTTTCCATTGGAATCCTGGACGACAAGTTGAGAGTTATTGACATTCCCGCCCGTACCATCATTCTGAATGTTGAGCTTCAGGGTAAAAGTGGTTTGATTATAAAAATACTGATTATCGCTATTCTTTTTGAGTTCAACCTCTGGATGATCCTTCTGAACTAAAGTCGCTTTCGCCGTTAACCCATTCCGGTTGTATAATTGTTCTTCTACTTTGATACCATCCTGGGAATAAGCATGATTGTTATCCTGTTGTCGCAGAACGTATAGTTTCCCTGGTAATGTCGTATCATTGGGGATTTTTACTTCATATCGCCAGAGTCCACTTGAATCTGGTAACTTTTGCGATCGGACAGGCGAAATGTATTTAACGAACTGATTCTCATTATTAACAAACGCAAAGGTTTCCTGACCATTTGACGAAGAGACATCAATTCGCAGATAGCCATCATAAACTCCATATGATTTGTCTTTAGCAAATGTTTCGCTTCCATATTTCTGGACCGATAGCGAACTGATTGTGGGTTTCAGACTGATTTCAGGGAAAATAATATTTGTTGAGCCTCCTGCCTCTGTCCAAACTGTTGGTTCAGCAGCTTGGGAAGAAATTCGCAGATGATAGACCCCTGGTGCAATTGTTCCTGCTACATCAAATGTCACAGAGTCTGTGTTACCATCGCCGGGTAGAGGGGTCGTCAACTCTTTCGTAATCGGGTCGCCCTCAACTGTGATTAAATGTAAAGCATAAACACGGTTTTGCACGAACGAATCACCTGACACGTGT
>JAGQQP010000430.1 GCA_020426085.1 Planctomycetaceae bacterium
GATTCGAAAACGTTGGATCAGGGCGCAGTAAGTCCCTCCGGAAGATCCGTAATTCAAGTGTCACCAGACGAAATACTGGTAACTGAAGCAACCTGACAGCCGCTAATCTGGATTATGCAAAGTCGCGTTTATTAAATAGTTTTCTTTTTGATTATGAAGTCGACAGCGTTAGCTCTGTAAGTATTCACCGTGGCCGAGGGTATGCTGTTACTCTTGTTTTCAGGACTTCAACAACAGAAAAGCCAAATTAGCCGCAGGGCGTTAGCCCCGGTTGAAACGACTTTGGTATAGACCATCCGAATTAAGAAACACTATCTGGTGGCTTAAAAGTACCGCCTTGTCAAACGGCGCCCCTATTCACCCTCGCGGGGAGCATCCCCATCACGGGGTCCTTCTTTGGCACGCTCGCCATCGCGCGGACCACGTTTCTTCGCTCCCTCACCATCCCGGGGACCGCGTTTGACACCTTCTCCGTCGCGAGGCCCTCTTTTCGCTCCCCCTTCGCCATCGCGTGGGCCTTTGCGTTCCCCTTCGCCATCACGGGGACCACGCCGGGCACCTTCGCCCTCGCCATCACGGGCACGAGCCTGCCGATCCCGTCCCTGAGCCTGAACTCGTCCCCCTTTGCGATGCCAGATGAATTCGGCGGGCGTGAATTTTCCATCGCCGCTCGGCTCGGCATCGTTGAAGTGCTTCGTACTGATTTTACGCCGGGCCGGGCTGCTCAGTCCATTGGTCATCGCCAGCCATTCTTCGAGCGAAACGATTTCATCGCCATTCTTGTCGTAGGCCATGAAGACGCGGCCCTCTTTCGTCCGCTTCCAGTTGGCCGGCAGTTCAAACTGCTCTACACTGACCGCAGCGTCTCCCTCTTTTCCACGAAAACCCTCTGCGCCTCGTCCGTCCCGCATTGTTCCATTCGGAGACCGGACTTCCTGACGCAGTTCGTCAACCTGCTTCTGCAGTTGCTGAATCATCTGAAACAGGGCGGCTTCCCGTGGTGTCTGCGGCCGGAATCCCTGCAGGGCTTCCTGGGCATTGTCTGCTGGCCGACCCTCTGCCGAACGTCGCGGCCCCGCCTCAGCTTCTGCCGAACGTCGTGGCCCTGCTTCGGCTTCCGCGGAGCGGCCCCCTTCACGTTCCTGTGCCAGCACACTGCTTTCTGTGCCAGGCACTGAATTGACTGCAAGCACCAGTAAAGGCAGCAATATGGCCACCAGCCCAACCACCCAGGCCGGCTCCCGCTCCGGTTTGCCATTCATTTGTAACACGTTTCTGACTCGACGTAGCAGTGTCATCTTTCTGTCTCCGGTAAAAGAAGTCGCGAGGTTCAGATTCCCATGGAACTGCAGCCGTCCGACCTGCTCCAGTGCCACCACATACGAACGACGATTGTGCGTGGCCTCAATCGCCAGTTCGTCACAGCACATTTCCCGTTCCAGCCGTACTCGATTCGAAAGCCACCAGACAACCGGATGGTAAAACAGCAGCGTTTCGACAATCCGCTGCAAAAGATTAATCCAGACATCATGCCGTCGAATATGCGCCAGTTCGTGTGCAATCACCGCTTCCAGCACATCCGTCGGCAGCGCGGTAATCCATGCAGCCGGCAACAGCACAACCGGTTGCCAGAAACCGACCACAGCAGCCTCTCGAATGTGTCTCGAAGTAAACACCCGGGCGGTTTTCAATTTCAGATTGCGGGCGATCTGCCGCGAGCGTCCTGCCAGTTCACCGGTCAGCAGCTCCTTACGTCCCCAGCGGAGCCAGACGACATTCGTGAACCCCGCCAGCAGACGGGTTCCCGAAAGCATCACTCCCGCCAGCCAGAGCAGCAGAATATAAGGCCGGGAATCGCTCAGGACAGACTCAATACCAGCAACCGCCTCGCCCGAAGAATCAGCTATCCCAGGGGAGCGAACCGTCCCGACGATCGTAGTTTCTGTATTTGACTGCGGAGTCTGTTCCACCTGCAGCGGAGCAGTTTCACTCACTAGTGTAGACTGCGGATTGTAGACCGCCAGCACCGTCACCAGCGGACAGACTGCCAGTAACAGCAATGCCGCCAGGGCCGTCGTATAACGGACCTGCGCAGATCGGCTGTGCAAATGCAGGACCTCATGCAGAATCCAGTAGCAGGCGGCAATCAGCAGGCCCTGCCAGAGAAAATGAGTCAGCGTCAAAGCCAGTGCATTCGCCACCGGAGATGAGAGAAGTGCATTCATTCTGCTGTCTCCTCGTCCTGCCAGTCCTCGATTGTCTTACGAATCTCCTCCAGCTCGGCCGCACTGGGCTGCGACTGCTCCAGAATCTGGGTAATCAGGGAACTCGCGGAGCCCTGAAAGGCCCGTCCCAGCAGATCCTTGATCACGCCTCCCAGCGTACTCTCACGGGACTTCCGAGCCCGATACACGTGCGCCCGTCCCTGCATCTCCCGCTCAACCAGTCCCTTATCATACATCACGTTGAGCATGCTGAGGATCGACGTGTAAGCCCGCGGCCGACTCTGATTGAGCACATCCACGACTTCACGTACGGTTGACGGCTGGTTCTCCCAGAGAACCTGCAGTATTTCCATTTCTACTTCAGTGGGGGTTGCCTGCCGATGTCGAGCCATCTGCCTCTCCCTGTGTAAGAAATCATTCCACGCCCCCATACTACTGATTCTTTAGTTGATGTCAACTAATAAATCAGTAGATAGAAAAAAAAAGCTTCCCCCCTCTCATTCCTCATTCAAAGCAGATTTCCTGTCCGGCCGTTGCACTCCCGCAGAGAATCATTGAAAGCGGTGTGCATTAAAAAAAACAGGTTCCTGTCAGACACTGCAGAATCACAGTACAGAATGAAGACTACGTGAATACTGCATTGGAAACTGGAATACTGATTTGCTCAATCCTGTGATCTTCGCTACGTTAGGGAAAAAGAAGCGGTTGATGTCTCATTTGATGGTTGATGAGAACAGAAGTGTCCAGCTTCAGATTTGATATCAGAGGGTTTTTCACGATGCGACTTCATACTGTGTTTGTCATAGTAGCCTGCCTGACCACCATTCAGTCAGCGCTTTCCTGGGGATCCGAAAATGAAACAGCCCCGCCAAAAGCGACCAGCAAACTGGAACAGATCATTGCCCATCGCGGTGCCAGCAGTGACAGGCCCGAGAACACCCTGCCCGCGTTCAGGCAGGCGATCAAACTGAAAGCGACTGCCGTCGAAATTGATGTGCGTACCAGCAAAGATGGCGAACTATTTCTGCTGCACGATGCGAAGCTGGATCGGACAACGAACGGAAAAGGACCTGCATCAGAACTGACCATGCCTCAATTAAAGCAGCTCGACGCGGGTGTCTGGTTTAAAGAGGAATACCGTGGCGAACGGATTCCGACACTCACTGAAGCGCTCGAAGTCTGTCGGGGAAAAATAGACGTTCTGCTGGACCTCAAGGAACAGGGCACCACTTACGCAGAGGCAGTCGCAAAGACGGTTCGCGAACATGGTGACCCGAAGCACACAATCGTCGGTGTCAGAACGGTAGAACAAGCGCGTCTGTTTCGTAAACTGCTGCCGCAGTCACCCCAACTGGGATTCATTCCCAATCCTGATACGATCGATGCCTTCGCGAAAGCGGGCGTGGAAACCATCCGCCTCTGGCCCAGATGGCTCGTCGATGAATCACTCGTCCCGAAAATTAAGAGTCTGGGTCTCAAACTGCATCTGAACGGCTCCACGGGAACGCCTCAGGAAATCTTACCCTTGCTGCAGCACAATCCCGACTGGCTGCTGGTGGATGACGTCGCAACATTAATGACTACCCTGAAGGAACATCAGCACAACGGGAAGATCTCTACGAAACTGGAGAAGTTGATTGACAAGACAGCTGGTCCGGCCCTGGTTCCGGGCATCAGTCGCCCGGATGCTGTCACGTTTCTGAATCGTGATTACAGGATGCTCGAATTACCAGAGGAACTGAAGGGGCAGCCCCGATATCTGTTTGATGGCGGCAGCGGGAATCAAGTCGAGATCACATTCAAAAAACCGGCAGTGATCTTTGCGGCGTTCGAATACAACAATACGGGCGCCTGGTCTTTCCCTCAGGGACGCTCCCCCGTGGATCATGGCTGGCAACTCCTCAGCAAAAACGCCTATCGTGGTTCGAGCAATGACAGGCAGAAAGACAAACCGCATTTCGCTTCAATCTATTTCTGTGAGTTCAAAGCCGGGCAAAAACTCTCCGGGCTTCCCCCCTGGTGGGTGTGCCTGGCGATCACCGATTTAGATTCCGCCACACAGATTCCCGGTTTCAAAGCGGGAACCTCAGGCCAGATACATTTTCCGCCCACTTTCTCGTACGAAGCTGAAGCCAC
>JAGQQP010000431.1 GCA_020426085.1 Planctomycetaceae bacterium
GAGCGAGTCGGGGCGGATCATTCAGGCGGGAGACGCGGACGCCAGCCTGTTGTTTCAGATGATCGACGCAGGTGAGATGCCACCTGACGAGAAAAATCACCTGAGCAAAGAGGAACTGCAATCTCTGCGAGACTGGCTGAATGCGGGTGCCCACTTTCGAGCAGCGGTAAAAACAGCGCCTGCTGTCACACAGCATGATATTATTCCCCTGCTCCATTTGCGGTGTGTGGTCTGCCATGGGGGGCGTCGCAAAGAGGCTGGTCTGGACCTGCGGACGAAAGCATCCATTCTCAAAGGGGGCAAATCCGGTCCGGCAGTTATACCGGGCAATCCGTCAGACAGCATGTTGGTCAAACGGATTCATGCAGGTGAAATGCCACCCCCGCGCAAGCTGGTCTCCGCCAGCGTCAAGCCGATGCAGGAGAATGAACGGGAACTTCTCTCACAGTGGATCGCACTGAAATTACCTGAAGTCGAATTACCTCTAAGCGAGGACGAAGAACTCGTAACGGAAGCGGATCGCGGTTTCTGGTCATTTCAACCTCCGCAACAGCCGACGGTCCCCGTGGTTCAAGGGCAGGACCGAGTACGGAATCCAATCGACGCTTTTGTTTTACAGCGACTGGAACAAAAAGGGGGGAGCCTGTCTCCTGCCGCCAGCAAACGAACTTTAATTCGCCGACTCTATTTCGATCTGACCGGCCTGCCGCCGCAGCCTGAGGAAATCGAACAGTTTCTCAACGATACCGATCCGCGGGCCTATGATAAACTGGTGGACCAGCTGCTCGCCTCCCGTCGCTATGGCGAGCGCTGGGCGCGGCACTGGCTGGATGCCGCCGGCTATGCCGATTCGGAAGGGGCACAGAATGAAGACAAACTGCGGCCTCACATGTACCGCTATCGCGATTATGTCATTCGGGCTCTGAATGAAGACAAACCTTACTCCCGTTTTCTGACTGAGCAGATTGCCGGCGATGAACTGGTCGATTATCAGTCGGGAAAAATCACGCCGGAAGTTTACGACTGCCTGGTCGCGACAGGCTTTCTGCGAACCGCTCCTGACCGTACATTTGCAGACATCACGAACTTTGTCCCCGATCGTCTGGAAGTCATTGCCGATGAGATGGACATCCTGGGCTCCGCTGTGCTGGGCTTAACCATCAAATGCGCCCGCTGCCATTCCCATAAGTTTGATCCCATTCCGCAACGCGATTATTATCGCCTGACTGCGATATTCAAAGAAGCCTATGATGAACACGACTGGCTCAAATCGCAGGGACCGCGGACGCTGTCCTCTATCCCGAAGGAAGAACGGGACAAGTATCAGCAGCGCGAACAGGAACTGTCTGCCAAAGTTCAGGAGATCAAGCAGGAAATCGCCGCGCTGACAGCTCAGGCTCAGAAACTGCAGATGGAGAAGCAGGCTAAATCACTGGAAGAAGCCGACCCGCAATACAAACAGAAATGCGACCAGTTGCAGGAGAAGATCAAAGCTCTGGAAGCCAGACGACAGCCCCAACCGCGGATTCGCGCACTCTGGTCCCGGGGAACCCCTTCTCCCAGTTATATTCTCATGCGCGGCAACTATCTCACGCCTGGACGTCCCGTCGAACCGGGTGTGCCTGCTGTACTCTCCGGCAAAGAAAACCCGCTGGAGGTGATTTCCAGGCCCGTTCAACAGGAAAATAAGGGAGGCAGACGACTGGCGTTTACCCGCTGGCTGACTCAACCGGATCATCCGTTGACCGCGCGGGTCATGGTCAATCGCATCTGGATGCATCATTTTGGCAGAGGGATCGTCAAGACCCCCGAGAACTTTGGACGGGCAGGAGAACGCCCTTCTCATCCGGAACTGCTTGACTGGCTGGCAACCGAATTTGTCCGGCAGAACTGGAGTCTGAAAGCCCTGCACCGGTTGATGGTGACCTCAGAGACTTATCGGCAGACTTCAGCAGTGTCGGATGAAGCGTTGCGAAAAGATCCGGATGGCAGTCTGCTCTCGCGGATGCCTTTGAAGCGGATGGAAGGGGAAGTCCTGCGGGATACGCTGCTCTACCTGTCGGGGCAACTGGACGAAACTCCGTATGGACCGGCTGATCCAGTTGATGTCCGTCGCGATGGACTGGTGACATCCAAAGCTTCCGATCAGGGCTGGCGCAGGAGCATCTATGTTCTGCAGCGACGTACACAGATACCAACGCTGCTGGAAAACTTTGATTATCCGCAGATGGGACCGAACTGCGTTCGACGCGGAGAATCTCTGGTTGCGCCTCAGGCATTACACTTACTCAACGATCAGATGATTCATCGACTGGCGACTGAATTCGCTGCGAATATCCGCAATCAGGCTGGCAACAGTCCGGCAGATCAGGTGAAACAGATCTACCGACTGGCATTCGGCCGCGAGGCATCTGAGGAAGAAATTTCCATTGGGACAGAGTCGATGAACGCATTGAATCGGGAATGGTTGAAAGCAAACCCGAAAACAACAGCAGAGGAAGCAGCTCAAAAATCACTGACTAATTATTGTCATGCGATATTTAATCTGGCCGAATTTCAATATATCGATTGATTGTGTCTGTTGATCAATCATACTGCAGCAGAAAGTTGAGTCGAATGAATCCTGAAACCTCTGTGCAAAGCGAACTTCCTCGACGCAGTTTTTTTCAGCAGGTCTCCACTGGTCTGCAGGGAGCGGCTCTGACCTGGTTACTGCAACGGAATCTGTACGCCGATGATAAACCGAAACCGGCTCACCAGACTCCCCGGTTCGGCCCCCATCATCGGCCGCGCGCCAAGTCGGTCATTCATCTCTTCATGAACGGCGGTCCCAGCCAGATGGACCTGTTTGATCCCAAGCCTTATCTGGATAAACACCATGGCCAGGATTACTTTCAAAAAATCGCCGGTGAAGTCGAGTTCCCTGCCCAGGCGGGTGCCATCATGCGGAGCCCGTTTCGATTTGCACAGCATGGAGAATCGGGGATGTGGGTCTCTGATATCATGCCTCACCTGGCGAAGCAGGTCGATGAAATCACGATGATCCGGTCGATGTACACGACCAACTTAACCCATGAACCGGCGCTCTATAAAATTCAATCGGGCAGCGAATTCACGGGGCATCCCAGTCTGGGCGCCTGGGTTTCCTATGGCCTGGGAAGTGAGAACCAGAACCTGCCTGCTTATGTAGTGCTGGATGATCCACTGGGCCTGCCTGTAAACGGGATTGAAAACTGGCAAGCCGGCTTTCTACCGGCACAACACCAGGGAACCCGATTTCGCGCCACCGGTTCTCCCGTATTAAACCTCAAACCGGATTACGAACAACCCTCTGCTGTCACACAACTGGAACGCGATCTGATTACCCGCCTGGATCGCATTCATCAGCGAAAACGGTCACACCATCATCAGTTGGAAGCGCGGCTTTCCTCTTATGCTCTGGCCGCTCGCATGCAGATTGCAGCCTCCGATGCGCTCGATCTCTCGCAGGAAACGGAGGAGACTCAGAAACGGTATGGCATCGATCAGTCTGTGACGGAATCTTATGGTCGCCGCTGTCTGATTGCACGGCGTCTGGTCGAGCGCGGCGTACGGTTCGTCCAGCTCTTTATCAACAGCCAGATCTGGGATACGCATAGTTCCATCGCAGCCAACCTGACGAAAGCCTGCCAGCGGACTGACCAGCCAGTGGCGGCACTGCTTCAGGACCTGAAACAACGTGGCTTACTGGACGACACGCTGGTCATGTGGGGTGGCGAAATGGGACGTCTGCCTATTGCCCAACTGGCTGCGAATAAAGATGCCAGCAAGTCAGGGCGTGACCATAACAAGAATGCCTTGTGTACCTGGATGGCTGGTGGCGGAGTGAAAAAAGGACTGGTCTGGGGTGCCACCGATGAACTGGGCTTTGCGGCCGTTGAGAACCGCGTCAGCGTTCCTGACTGGCATACGACGATGCTGCATTTACTGGGTTTAAACCACGAAGAACTGTTTATTGAACGCAATGGACTGAAAGAACGCCTGACCGGAGTAGGCAATGATCCCCGGATCATTCGGGAGATACTGGCTTGAGCAGATCTATATATTCACGACAGGTCCTGCCAGAATACAAGCCTGACAGGCGTCCACATCAGTATAGACCGGGGAATCCCCTCTTTCTAAATTGAGACAAAATGTCTTCTTAAACAAATATGAAAATCTTTTCACAATTAATTAGCAATCCTAATCCAAAACGCTAGGATCATAGGAAACCCTCTCTACCTGATTCTTTCCGAATCAGGGCAAGCGTCTTAATTTCATGTAAAAGTCCCGGTTCGGGATCATCAAAACAATTTAAAAGTATCAATAAA
>JAGQQP010000432.1 GCA_020426085.1 Planctomycetaceae bacterium
ATCAAGGATGAGGATGACGGAGGGAATAACGTTTCAGCGGAAGTGCGTGATCTGCTGAAAATCATGTATCAGCTGGCAATGATGCTGAGGGCACGCCGCTTTTCCGCCGGCGCTCTGGAATTACATCTGGCCGAGGTCAAACTGACCTTTGATGACAAGCATCGTGTGACCGGTGCCGTCGAGCGTGAGCATGATGAGAGTCATCAGATCATTGAAGAATTCATGCTGGCTGCCAATATTTCGATCGCAGAAGCATTCAATGATCGTGGATTACGTTTTCTGCGTCGTGTTCATCCTTCGCCGGAAATGCCGCGTCAGATCGCCTTTGCCGAATTCGCAAATGCACTCGGGTTTACCCTGAATAAGGTCCAGAGTCGTAAAGATCTGCAGAAGCTGATCAATGAGGTCCATGGAACCCCTGTGGAGCAGGCGATTAATTACGCGTTACTGAGGAGTCTGAAGCAGGCGGAATATACTGATGAAGAGTTAGGGCATTATGCGTTAGCCGTCGATCATTATTGCCACTTTACCAGTCCGATTCGTCGCTATCCCGATTTGACGATACATCGCATGATCGATGAAATCCTGGAGCGGCCGGATAAAGGGAAAGGGCAGAGCCCGCAGGGGCTCCGTCAGCTGGGGCATGAACTTTCGTTGCGGGAGCGTCGTGCGGAATCGGCCGAACGGGAACTGACCAAAGTCAAACTGCTGACGTGGATGATCGATAATAACATCCGCACACTGGAAACCATGATTACCGGGGTGGAAACCTTTGGCATGTTCTGCAGGGGAACGGATGTGCCTGTGGAAGGGCTGTTGCACATCAGCCGTCTGGGGAAACACGATTATTTCCATCAGGATGTTCCCAAATTCAGTATCGTGGGAGAACGGACTGGCGTGGAGTATCGCGTGGGAGATCTGTTGACGGTCGAAGTCGAGAAGATCGATCTGGACCGGCGCGAACTGGATTTTCGCCTGCCTCGCCCAAAACAGTACAGAAATACGAAAAAGCAGGGTTCTGGTGCACCAGAGAAGCGGGCTTCAAAAGGGACCGCGAAGTCAAAAAAGAAAGAGAGTGTGCGTAAGGCCAAATCAAAGAAGACCAGAAAGAAAAAGAGAAAATAAACTGCAATTGATCAAGCGGGACGAAGAACAACGCTCAAGCGACCGATGTAATAGTGCAGAACGATCTGTTTCGAGGAGAGGAACTCATTTTGCGGGAATCAGGTCTGTTTAGAGTACAGAGTACCCCTTGAAAATGTTTGATTTGCTTCTACAAAAACTTAAATTTTATAAAAGCATCCAAGTTTATAATTATGTAATGATTGATGTGCGAAGGCAAAAAAATATAATAACTTAAGTAAAGTCTCTTATTGAGAATCAGCCAGACGGCCTTCTGAATCAGGGTCTGATGAGTGACTGGCAGTCAGTGACTCTTATCCAAATTATTTATCACAATCTTATTCATGGCGTGCCTGTGAGCATCCATGTGAGAGCTGGATTATGGTGACGAAATCAGCTGAGAAACAGCAACCCTCTCCCTCCACCGGCGGAAAATCAGCGACAAAATGGATGATGACATTACTGTCGTCTTCGCTGGGGCAGAAGTTCGTGATGGGGATTACCGGACTTTTACTCTGTGGCTTTCTGGTGGTACATCTGGCGGGCAATCTGCTCGTCTATGTGGGAGCCGATGCCTACAACAAGTACGCCCATGAACTGCACAGCATGATGCTGCTGCCTGTCGCAGAAGTCGGATTGTTTCTGCTGCTGTTCGCCCATATTGCTCTGGCATTCAAACTGACCAGTGATAATCGCAAGGCGCGTCAGATCAGCTACCATGAACGACAGAGTAAGATCGAAGAACCCCCCTCTTTCTTTGGAAAGACCCCGATGGGGCGAACCAGTTCCTGGATGTTTATTTCCGGTTCGATCATCCTGTTTTTTCTGATCATCCATATGATTGATATGAAACTGCATATGAACCCCGCAGTGAGTTACTCTGTAGAGACTCCTGAAGGTGTTGTGGAAGCAGAGCCGTATACGATTATTGTTCAGGTGCTGGGCAGCTGGAGTGCGGTCATCTATATTCTGGGGACGATCATTCTCGGGTTCCACTTATCCCACGGGTTCTGGAGTGCGTTCCAGTCGCTGGGTATGAATCATCCGAAGTACACACCTTTCATTAAAAAACTGGCAATTCTGTTTGCAGCAGTGATTGCCATTGGTTTCGCCAGTCTGCCCATTTGGGGATTATTTATTCATTGATGTTTGAGTTTCAGCTCTGTTTGGATTCATGCATTTTTTATAGTTCAACAGTTTCTGTTGTGAAGGTTTAGATCATGGCCGAGGCGGCTAGTACGGTTTTAAATTCTCGAGTTCCTGAAGGGCCGATGGCCGAGAAGTGGGATCGTTGCAAGAAGGAAATGAAGCTGGTTAACCCGGCGAACAAACGGAAGAAAAAAATCATCGTAGTCGGGACGGGGCTCGCCGGTGCTTCTGCTGCGGCGTCCCTGGCGGAACTGGGCTATCAGGTCCAGTCCTTCTGTTTTCAGGATTCTCCCAGGCGTGCACACAGTATCGCCGCTCAGGGGGGGATCAACGCTGCCAAGAACTATCCCAACGATGGCGACAGCGTCTGGCGACTGTTTTACGATACCGTCAAAGGGGGAGACTTCCGCAGCCGCGAAGCCAACGTGCATCGCCTGGCGCAGGTGAGTAATAACATCATCGACCAGTGTGCGGCACAGGGAGTTCCTTTCGCCCGCGATTATGGCGGAACTCTGGCAAACCGTTCATTCGGTGGAGCCCAGGTCTCGCGAACCTTTTATGCCCGTGGTCAAACCGGACAGCAGCTGTTGCTGGGAGCCTACAGTGCCCTGATGCGACAGGTAGGAACCGGACGTGTGAAGCTGTATCCGCGGCGGGAAATGCTGGATCTGGTCAAGGTTGATGGCGTCGCTCGCGGGATCATCGTTCGCAATCTGATTACCGGTGAGTTTGAAAAGTATGCAGCCGACTGCGTGCTGTTGTGTACTGGCGGTTATGGAAACGCGTTCTATCTGTCGACGAATGCCAAAGGCTCCAACGTAACCGCAGCCTGGCGGTGCCATAAACGAGGGGCCTTCTTTGCGAATCCCTGTTACACGCAGATCCATCCGACTTGTATCCCGGTGAGTGGAGATTATCAGTCCAAGCTGACGCTGATGAGTGAAAGTCTCCGCAACGATGGTCGGGTCTGGGTGCCTCAGTCAGCTGATGACAAACGGCGTGGAAATGAAATTCCGGACAGCGAACGGGATTACTATCTCGAACGACGTTATCCGGCATTCGGTAACCTGGTGCCCCGCGATGTGGCCTCCCGTGCCGCGAAGGAACGCTGTGATGCCGGTTACGGAGTCGGTTCATCGGGTCAGGCAGTCTTCCTGGACTTCCGGGATGCGATTGCCCGCGACGGGCGGCATGTGATTGAAGCCAAGTACGGCAACCTCTTCCACATGTACCACAAGATTACCGGCGAAGATCCTTATCAGGTTCCCATGCGTATCTATCCCGCCGTGCATTATACGATGGGCGGGCTGTGGGTGGATTATCATCTGCAGAGTACCATCCCTGGTCTGTTTGTACTGGGTGAAGCTAACTTTTCAGATCACGGTGCCAACCGCCTGGGGGCTTCCGCTCTGATGCAGGGGCTGGCAGATGGTTACTTTGTAGCTCCTTATACCACGGGGAACTATCTGGGCTCGCAGAATCTGCCATCCGTTTCAACGGATGATGAAGCGTTTCAGGAAGCCATGGCGAATGCCCAGGATCGGAATGCAAAGATTCTGGGAGTGCAGGGAACCCGTTCCTCTGACAGCATCCATCGTGAACTGGGACACATCCTCTGGGACTACTGTGGCATGTCCCGCGAGCGACAGGGCCTGGAAACCGCGATGGGTAAGATTCGCGATCTGCGGGATGAGTTCTGGTCGAGCATCAAAGTGATCGGTCAAGGCGAGCAGTTGAATCAGAACCTGGAACATGCCGGTCGTCTGGCTGACTTCCTGGAATTTGGTGAGTTGATGGTGCGAGATGCACTGGTGCGGGAAGAATCCTGCGGCGGTCATTTCCGTGAAGAGCATCAGACGCCTGAAAATGAGGCGCTCCGCGACGATGAGAATTTCTGTCACGTGGCAGCCTGGGAATTCACGGGAGTGGGCAATGAGCCTGTAGAACACCGTGAGCATTTAGAATTTGTCGAAGTACCTCTGGCAA
This sequence comes from Planctomycetaceae bacterium, assembly GCA_020426085.1. Classification (GTDB taxonomy): domain Bacteria; phylum Planctomycetota; class Planctomycetia; order Planctomycetales; family Planctomycetaceae; genus Gimesia. The sequence continues at coordinate 4,258 of JAGQQP010000432.1, forward strand.
CGAGGAGTTATAAATAATGAGCGAGACACTCGATCTGACGCTCAGAGTGTGGCGGCAGCCCGGCGCTGATGCCGTGGGC